>DIEQ01000021.1 GCA_002418705.1 Mageeibacillus sp. UBA5770
CACCGAATTGGGCGACCTCCTCTATATCGACACCGCAAAATACCGCCGCAAGACCGTCACTTCCGCCCGCGCCGCCCTGAACGGCTACCAGAAAGGAAAATGCTTCTACTGCTTCGATGACATCTCAATCGGCGAGCTTGAAGAAGCTGCAAATGCAGCACAATTCGAAGATATCGAAGTCTATACTGATGAGCCGGAAGGTCACAAAATATTCCGCGTCTCAGAAGAACGTCCGCATTATGGAATCGACATACATCCAATTATAGGACTTGTACGCCTATTTTCGGAAAAAGAAAAGCCACACATACTGCTGCCGCCCGACTATCATAGTATGACCGACATGTCCTCTCCCGATCCCCTCACCACTTCCACGGATGACAACTCGCTCTGCGATGTCGATCATTTCTTCCCTTACACCTTGCAAAGGTACATCCCGGAAGTTAATCTTAACGGAGTATGGAATCTGGTACTCACCTGCAAGCACTGCAACCGCGGCGAAGACGGCAAATCCACCAGGGTACCCGCAGTCAAATATCTGGAAAGACTTCACGCCAGAAACGAATTCCTCATTAGCAGCCATCACCCGCTCCGCGAGACTCTCATGCACCAGACCGGGGCCCAGCCCGCCGATCGAATCGCTTTTCTAAAAACTATGGATGCATTCGCAATCAACAAACTCATCCAGCGCTGGGAAACAGAACCGGTCGGAGAAGCAGCATTCTAGAGGACAATTCGGCATCCAGCGAGCCGCCCAGAAAAGCAATAAAGGAGAACCTTTCCCATGGATAAAACACTCGAATACTACAACCAGGCAGCGCAGGACTACACAGCAGACACCATCAACGCCGACGTCAGCAAGCTATACCCATTCTTTCTCACACACCTGCCCCCGAATGCCTACATCATGGACCTGGGCTGCGGCCCGGGCCGTGACAGCAAATATTTCCTCGAAAAAGGATACCGCGTCTTATCCGTAGACGGCTCGCAAGAATTCTGCAAACTCGCCTCCCAATTAACCGGTCAGGACGTACTCTGTCAGACCTTCGAAAACATCGATTTCACAGAAGAGTTCGATGGAATCTGGGCATGCGCATCGATCCTGCATGTGCCAATGAACGGCCTTCCAAAAGTAATCGGCAACATATCGCGCGCACTTAAAAAGGGCGGGTATTTCTACGCGTCCTTCAAGTATGGCGAATATGAGGGGGACAGAAACGGGAGATACTTTACGGATATGACGGAAGAGAGATTCGGGAAGTTGATTGAGACGTTCGGGGAGTTGGAGATTGTTGAGACGATGGTGACTGGGGATGTTCGGGTTGGGAGAGGGGGAGAGAAGTGGCTGAATGTGGTAGTGAGGAAAGGGTAATTGCAACAGTTGATTGAATGATTCATTAGGCAGGCAATTATTAGTAAACACTACTATTTGAATTTTAATTTAGAAAGATTCTTAAATTATCACAATACTCCAAATACTATATTTTCTTGATTTTTCAGGATACTTTTTTACAGAATATTCCATTCATTTCGCAAAACAAATCCTCTGCTTTTATCTAATGAATGCAAAGCAGCTCTATTCGTATCAAAACTCTTGCTAAAATCTCTATCACGGCTGAATATACCGTTACCTTGAGTAAATTCGATGCTTCGCTCTGCTGTCACAAGTAATAATTCCTGTGCAGCCATAGCCTCATCATAAGATTTCTTTTCAAGGCATTGAATTTGCATCTTCAAACTGTGTAAATAGTGCTTAAATGCATCCGATTCGCCGTATGAGGTTGATGTTGGAGCTGCACCTGAAAATAAAATTTTGGCATATTCGTCGCCAATACTTTCATCTGGCTTGAATTTTGATAAAATTCCTTTGTTGAAAGCCAAATCCAAAAACGGAATTTTGTATTCTGACAGTGCTTGTGGATAGTAATACCAGGTATTTCTTCTACCTACTTGATTCTCCACTTCCGAGAACTTATCAGTGAAGGTTCGAACATTTAGCCATGTTCCAGAGGCAATAGCATCCACGCGTGACATAGTTGCACAAAGCATTTGATGATTTGCATATCCTAAAATTACTTTTTTCCCTTCCAATTTCAGGCCCGCACACAAATCAAGCAAATTTGAAAGCCAAACTGGGTTTTCAACTAAATATCGATATTGAGGATGCTCTGCAACTATGTAAAACCCATGAACTGGCCATTTTTTTGCTTTTTCAATAATTTCTTCAATTGCTTCATTTGTCCCCATAAGTGTTGCTTGTGGCAATGCAATCGTCATATATAGTGGCCGCTCATGTATGATTTTCAATGCAGCTTCAACATACTGAGAATGCTTATCAAACCATTCCTCATTCACCTTTTCCCTCATAATTCCAGGAATAATAAAAGCAAACGTATTCGAAATTTCATTATAATATTCAATTTTCCTAAGTTGCTTTTCAGCTTCACCTACATCTATTCCAAGATTTGTATAACACGTTTTCGAAATGTAATCATACTTAGCGAGTCTTTGATGTGTACCATTGGGATAATAGCACTGTGGATCAAATAGTGTTTTAACCATGTTTTTTTGAAACTCTTTGCTCCATTTCCCAAGACTTTCTGGTTCAATATCTCTTGGACTCAATATAACCGTTGCTTCTCCCCATTTTTTTGCTAGGTCAATTGTATTTTTTTTCATGCCATAGCCGAATTGAAGGTAGAGATCCATAATGCCTCCTAATAAAGAAATGAGCTTTTTGCTGATGATAACCAAGCAAATGCCTTTTTTGCACTTGGTGGTCTTTTAGATATCTGTTGCTTCATTAATGTTGTAACCAGCCCCAGAAAAGCTCCTTGTGAATCACCTTGAATAACGGTTTCTATTGGAATGCTTGTAGTTGTTTTGTACCAAATTTCCTCGTTACTATTTTCAGAGCCATCTAAAAAGGGATGGTTACCTATGGCAGCTTCATATACGACTACCCCTATAGAAAACAAATCCGCCTTAATTGAAATATCACGTTTTTTATATTGGAATAGTTCAGGAGCCCCATACCCAGGTGTATGAGGACCTATAGGCGCCATTGTGTAGGTTAACGAAGTCATTTCTAATACACGTGCTATACCGAAATCGGTTAAAAAGAAATCTCCAGATTTATTTATCAGAATATTGTCTGGCTTAATATCCCTATGAACTACTCCAATTTCTTCAAGTTTTACAGCAATTTCCAAGAGCGTCTCTAGCAAGTTAACACTTTGTTCGAATGTCAATTTTCCCTTCTTTAATTGATCATATAAACTGCTTCCGTCTATATACTCTTCAAATATATAAAAGAGCTCCTTCCCATCATTTTCGATGTTTCCACTCTCAAAAATCTTGGGCACATGAAGTATTTTATTATCAGTGACAATCATAACTTCCCGCTTAACACGTTCATAATTCGTAATTGAAATTAGTTTCATAACACACTCACCATACAAAGCATGTGTGACTAGAAATACTTTCTTTTGGCTGCCAGGTTTTAAGGATTTAGTAACTGTCATATTAGGAAAACAATTCAGAATCCACTCTTCCATGATCTACTCCCTGTCCCCATGTACATCCTCAATAATTGAGCGTGCGTCCGATTACTTCTCCGATCAATAAAGAGGTATAGCTGTTTGGAATGGAAGAATGTTTAGCCTTGTGTATTCTTCTTATTCCCGAAGGATTTTTCAAATAGACACCTATTCCATAATTAGCAAATTTTTCCATGGTGTTCGCAGTTGGTTTTGTCATCAATTCAGACAACACATAACTTTCCGAAGAAAATCTAACATTGTTTAGTGCTTGCTTTAAAGCTATATCCCATTGATTTATCTTTGCTTCTATAGTCTCTATTTTTGTTACTGAAAAACAATTTTCTTCACTATTAATGCACCACAAACCATCTATTCGTGCAATAAATTTACAATCGATAAGGCGCTCTATTGACTTTAATAAAATTGCGTATGATACTCCTAATTGTTTAATAATATCTTCTGATGCAAGTCCTTTAGAGTAGTATAAATGATAAAGAATCTTCAAATCTTGATTAGTAATATTCTTTCTGTGCTGGTTCCAATTTTTAAAATTCATTTCATTAAACTCAGCAAAAATTATATCAGGAAATGCATTATCAATTTGAGGCTCACAAAAAATAGCCAATTTCAAATCTGTATTTTTTGTTTTTGAAAAGCACTCCATTTTATAATCTATAAAATTATTGACTAAGTCCAATTCCGGTCCAGCTGTAGCTTTTCTTGCAGAAATGTCTTTATTAATATCATTGATTACAATTATACGTCCCATGATGTTCTCCCTTGAAAAGCTATCCAATTAGTCAAATACATTTTACCATAGGACAAGAAATAAAAGATGTTTCTTTTTCAATTTTTATATCAATGATTTACATCGTTCTATTAGCTGTTTGAAAAACGGAATATACAAATTGTGCCTATGAAAATTTTGCAGGATAACTTTTTGACTATCATTCGAATATTCTAACCCCACCCTTAAACCCTTTTTATCACTGGCTTTAAGTAAACGCAGTTTCATCCCACCACCAACTTATTCGTCTTCTTCAAATACTTTGCAGGAATCGCCTTATGAAGCCTCCATGTTATGTTCATCGGCCGACTTCCTTCGTGCTTCACATAATCTGCAAGTCCCAGGAAGGTATAAGGAGAGGTCCCGCCCACATCTGTTTTGAATTCACGCACAAATAGCATGACTTTGCTTCCCAGTGCCTTGTGATTACAGTAGCGTTGTCCGGTCGCTGACTCTGCCGATGTTGTACTTTGGCTCTGCCAGTGAAAGAGGGTTTCATTGATAGAGTAATCGTTGTATAGGGTGGTCGGCGAGTAGTCTTTATCCGATTTGTTGAGTGTAACAAAAAATATATCGATCTTTTTCTCTGGCAAATATTTGACACCTTCTCGGATTGTTGAAGGCTTCATGAAGTCCATGGCGACAAGAATTTGATCACGTGTATATGTGCAATGCACATCCAGTGGACAATCGAATCCTACATCGACCGGTTCATCGATAATATCGATCTTATTGTAGCTATATTGCAGTAACTCGATGACGTCCGCTAACAGCACAGGAGAGTTTTTGAGGAGCAAGAGCTTCTCGTAGAGGTGGGCCCAACTGGTGTCCTCATCTGCATCCGCCCAGACAGAATAATGGAACATCTGAAGCATTCGGATTTGCTTTTCTGGAAGGTTGTCTATATCGATTAAGTCCATAATTGGCAGCTTTGCAATCAGATATTCAATACATTTTCTTGAGTCGATTCCGCATAGACGAGGAAGTGCTTTTGATATGATTTCTTCCAATGGCTCGTCAATATTTTCTCGACAACCTGCAGCCACGCATAACCGAGAGAATGTTCCTCTCGACAAGACATTTCTCACATCTAAATGGTAATGATCTACAAAATTCGCTAGGGTTACCGGTTTTCCGAAATCATCTTCAAATGTTGCGAGTCGCGAGACAAGACCCGACATTTTCCCGAAGGATTGGCGAATGTTTTCGAGGATGTGTTCCTTGGCTTTGCGTTCGAGCTGGATATAACAGCCTTTTGGCAAAGAGAGAAATCCGTTTTTGATTTCGTGCTGGACGCTTTTGGTGGTGTTTGAAAGAAGGGCGGCAAATTTATCCTCGAAATTATATTTTTTATTGGCTTGTCCGATGAAGTCTAAGACAGTTAAGCAGTCCTTATCTTCACTCAAACGAAGACCCCGCCCAAGCTGCTGCAAAAAAACCGTAAGGCTCTCTGTAGGCCGCAGGAAAAGCACGGTATTTATCTCGGGAATATCGACGCCTTCGTTGTAGATATCAACAACAAAGATAAATCGAATATCGCCGCGAATCAAACGTTGCTTTGCGGTGCTGCGCTCATCATCTGGCGATTGTCCTGTGAGACTCATCGCGGGAATATTATGTGCAATAAAGTAGTCAGCCATGAAGTTCGCATGTTCGACTGAGACACAGAATCCAAGTCCTTTTACGTCATCCAAATCCGTAACATACTTAAGGATTGATTGGATGATCATATTGGCACGTTTGTCAGCAGATGCCTGATTGAGAGAGTAAATTTTCGAGAGCTCCGTTCGATCATATCCTCCGCGAGCCCATTTCAGGTCGTCCAAATCCACCGTATCAGTCACACCAAAATACTGAAAAGGACTTAAGAGCTTACGGTCAATTGCCTCCGGCAGTCTAATTTCTGCAGCAATGCGATTATCAAAATATTCTAGAATGTCCCTGCCGTCCATGCGTTCCGGTGTTGCCGTTAGTCCAAGTAGGATCTTCGGAGCAAAATGTGTCAGAAGCTTCTGGTATGTCGGTGCCGCCGCGTGATGAAATTCATCAACAACAATATAGTCATAGAACTCGGAAGAGATTGAATTATGCATCGCCTGCGAATTGAATGTCTGAACTGAGAGGAAGAGATGATCTAGACTAGTTGGGCGAGAGTATCCGACAAAGAGATCCCCAAAGTTAGGATCTCTTAAGACTGCCTGAAAGCAAGCCATACTCTGCTTCAATATTTCCTCACGGTGGGCAACGAACAGCAAGCGATTCGGTTTCCCGTGGTTTTCTTTAACGAAACGCTTGTAGTCGAACGCTGAAACTACGGTCTTTCCCGTTCCGGTAGCTGCTACAACTAGGTTCTTGAAGAAACCGCGAATTTTCCGCTCGGCATCAAGACGATCCAAAATTTCTTGTTGAAATGGATACGGAGAGATGTCAAAAAGAAATGGACCTCCGGTTCCAGTGCCAGAATATTTTTCTGCTTTCAGAGCTCGCTCGAGTCGCACCCTGTCACGTTCAACATAGGCTTCAAATTCTGGAGAATTCCAATAACTTTCGAATGTTGCTTCAATCTTCTGAATCGTCTCCGGAAGGTCTTTCGTCGTTATTTTCACATTCCATTCCAAACCACTCGAAATGGCAGCATGTGACAGGTTCGACGAACCAACATAGGCTGTCGTGAATCCAGTCTCCCGGTAAAACACATAGGTTTTAGCATGCAGACGTGTTCTTTTTGTATCGTAAGATACCCGAATATCGGTATTTGTAAGACCTCGAAGTTCTTCGATTGCCTTAATATCCGTCGCACCCATGTACGACGTCGTAATCACGCGAAGCTGACCACCTCGTCTAGTAAATGCTACAAGCTCATCCATGATCAATCGCAGACCACTCCATTTGATAAACGATACAAGCATATCGATGCGATCCGCCGACACGATCTCTTTCTTGAGTTCAGAATACATACTCGGTTCGTGAATCGATCCCGTAAAAAGCGAACTTTGCGCAATCGAGGTCTCAGGACGAATAATAGTATTCTTTTCCTGAAGTGCGAACACACTATTCCGTTTGCGTAAAAGCGCTATCAGTTGTTCCGCACGGTTGTCTACCGAAAGGGATTCAAATTCTGTCTGCCCAGTGGCCTCTGAAAGAATCTGGACGATTTTATTTGCGACATCTACTTGAGACTGCAGGTTGCCCCCATTGTCCTTTACATTATCAAGGCCCTTTTCGATGATCTCCATAATGTAACGCGAAAGAATCTTCGAAGCCTCCGCTGTATCAATCGGAAGCCGCTCAATATAGTTCTCCGTGTCGCTATCAAGTGCTTCGCCGAGTGCTTTACTTATGACTTGCTCATATAGGCCGGGTGTTAACATGATATTCCTCCACTTGTAAGGTATTTACTTGTTTCTATTCTTCCATCTGTTTATCTAAGAGTCTTTCCGCTATTGGTTTATCCGCAGGGAGCAATTTATACTGCTTCAAATCTGAAACATTAACCCACTGATAATCATCATGAACGTTAAGACACAGTTCTCCTGAAATGATTTCGGTACGATATGCCAGGAGTCGAATAGTACCCGTTGCATATTCGAAAATACTCACTGCAAGCCGTTCGCCGATACTTGTTTCAATCCCCAGTTCTTCCATTAACTCTCGTTGTAGACAGCTTTCAGGAGACTCGCCCTCTTCGATTTTTCCACCGGGAAACTCCCACCAGCCAGCATATTTTTCGCCATCTGCTCTACGTGTTATTAATACTTTTTCGGCGCTATAAATCACAGCCGCAGTTACATCTTGCATGACAGGCCCCCATTTATCAATGCTATAAATTTGCACTTCCTTTGCTTACAAATGCACATTTATCTTCAGCCCCTCTTTGAATCCATTTGGATACATATACAGTTTTCGTTTTTTTACCTTCATCGATGACCAGGAGGTCGTATGGCACGAGGCTCTTCTCGCCTGATGATATGGTTTCGATAAACTTACAGGGAAGCGTCTGCTTATAATAGTGATCGATTTCCGTGTCGGGTTCGTGTGTTTCTTCGACAAATGACTTGAGGTATTCGTGGAAATTGGACACGGTGATCAGCGCGCACGTTTGTTTGTCGCGGCGGCATTCCGCTGCAATTTTGGCAGCGATATTCTTGTTATATGTCAGGAAAAGAACCCGCTTCCCTGCAAGCGCCGCCTTCCTGGCCAGCTCGAGCCCGAGGAGTGTTTTGCCGGTGCCGGCGCCCCCGGTGACAAGCATGCGCGGGTTGTCCGAGGCTGCCTCAAAATAAGCCATCTGGTCGGTCGTCAATCGGATTATTTCATTCTCCGTGTCGCTGATCAGATGGGAAAGGTTAACCGATATGCCAAAGTCCGTGCGGATCAAGGCTGCAAATACGCTGCGGTCTTCTTTGGTCATGTGCGTGGCGGGTTGACTGTTTTGCAGGAGAAATTTCTGCGACCAATAGTCGTAGCAGCAAGTGATGAAGGCGGCGAGGTCCGTTTTCCGGATGTCATATATCAGGCTTCCATCAAAATCGATTTGCTTTTGCGTATATGGTATATCGGGAAAAGCGACCGCGCATGCGTACTGCACATGATAGAGATCGGAGTTGGCGGGAAGCTTCTTGCGAAGATGTGTACGAAGGGAGTACATATTATTGGCGGCCTGCTGGAAGGGACTCTCATCCTTCACGGTCGAGCAGCCGCTTCTATTGGTGTATTCCCATCGGCCGTCATGCGTGGAGATCCCGCCGCCCTTCACTTCCAGGCACAGGACGCCGCGCTCAGACAGGATCACGAAATCAATCTCACCATAGGCATTATGCTTGTGCTCCGCAAGGCCGACCGAGTGGAAAATAGTGCAGTCCATCGGTAGGGCCTTGAGCTCTTCGAAGATCTTCTTCTCCGCGCCGCTGGCAGAATCAGGGATACTGGGGGGCAGCATGATGGGCTTGTTCATAACGTAACCCTTATGTTTGGAAGCCTCAATCTGTGACATGAGCTTCTCATGAGTGTCGCCGCTGGCTTACTAAATAATTATATGTGGTTAATAAGAATCATAACACTTTTTGTGTCTCTTTTTACGCATATATCACATGCTTAAAGATAGATGTCAAAATATTGTGATGAGCGGTGCGCCTGATTGGCAGCATTAATGACACGTGATTGGAAATTTTCAATTACGTATATATCATATTGTAATTAATTGATCGATGATGTAATTTTGTCGTACCGAGTGTTTATTAGCCTCCGCTTGACTTCATCAAGCGCGTGTAATCACAATGTATATCGAATGTACTCCTTTTGTAATATGATGTCAGTATTGAGAAGACAACTTCACAAGGAGGTGTTCCTATGTCTAAAAGTGCAAGCATGTACATTCGTATTGATCCGACCGTAAAGGCGGAGGTCGAGGCTATTTATTCACAGTATGGCATGAGTATTACTGATGCCATCAACGTATTTTTGTACCAGTCCAGAAATGTTGGCGGTCTGCCGTTTGATTTGCGACCCTCTATCCCCAATGCTAAGACGATCGCAGCGATGAAAGAAGCCGACCTTATCACAAATGATCCGAATGCAAAGAGATATGCTGATTTTTCCGAAATTCTAACGGAGGTCCAGGATGAAATATGAAGTCTTTCAAAAACATAAGGATCTTCAGCGAGAGGAACGCGGCCGCAGCCGGTATAATTATTTGTTTTTTGATAACTTTAAAGCATAATTGTGTTAGGGAGAGGCGTTCTGTTTGCCGAGATCATTTTCTACCGAGACAGAATCCTTTGCGCCGGAGTTGTTGGCGGAAAATATGTACTGCTCCATCCATTCACAAAGAAGACTCAAAAAACACCCGCGAGGGAGATAGAAAAAGCAAAGCGAGAACTATCTGATTTCATCGAAAGGCGCGATTTAAATGGCTAATATCAGTTCTGTCGGACACACCTGGGAAGAAGTCCGCAGCAAAATTTTCACACCGGAAGAAATGGCAGAAAGCGATTTGCGTATTGCGCTCATCAGCGAACTTATTAAGGCCAGACAAGAGAGAGGCATTACCCAAAGAGAGCTCGAAGCAATGAGCGGTGTCAGACAACCCATCATTGCAAGAATGGAGAACGGAAATACAACACCAAACTTAAGCACCGTCCTGAAAGTCCTTGCCCCTCTTGGAAAAACGCTATACATTGGAGACTTACCGAAAAAAAATGACGCCATAAGGATCATTTTGATTAAGTCGGGGCTAACCAACGCTGCCGTATGTCCCAATCCCCCCCTCATTCTCTTCGGCTGAGCGAGCGATAAAGTTTCTTGTTAATTTTTGAAAGATCGAACGGCGCGTACTGCTGCTCTTCTCCCCAGTCGATCATTTCTCTGTGCTCCGGGTGCTTCGGATTCCGGATCGCCTCGAGGAACTCGTCGTATCCGCCTTCGCCCCCGACGTCTTCCGGCGGACAATTGCCTTCGCCTCCGATGCAGACCGGGAATGTGTCATCATAATCCTCTATGACTTTTTCGATTTCAACCATATGTGTCCATCCGTCACCGAAGTCGTATTCATATATGAATTCCCGGAATTTCGGCATATATTTCGTTAGCTTGACTTGAACGTCTGCTTCGCACGGGTAATTCTCTTTTTCGAAAAACATGTCCCGGTTCGGATCCAGACATATGGAGGCGACGATTTGCCCGTTTTCAGAGAAGTTGAACTCATATAAGTGATAGCTGAGCCAGCCGAATGCGTCCTGAATCACATAATGCAGCTTGCGGAAATTGATATTTGCCGGAATAATCACTCGCCGCCATACGTCATGGTTTTCCAGGTCCAGCGTAATCCTGCATTGGAAGGCCAAAAGTGAATAGATGGACCCAGTCCTCCCACCCGAACAGTCACCGTATTTTTCCGTCAGAACCTCCCGCAGCACCTCTCTTGGTTTGCGATATTTGCCATGCAGTTGGAATTCCCAGCTGCCCATACGATAGCTGATCTCCGTTTGGCAGAGATTCTCCGGATCAAGGATTTCTTCTTCCGAGTACCTGATCGCTGCGATCATCTGACTCATCGCGGATATCACCGATCTGTCCGATGTCTTTGTGAAAGAGATCTCTCCGGCATCCTGCAAAAAGGCTTGGATGACTTCCGGCCGAATTCCTTCGTTTTCCAGTGCGCTGCGGATTACCTCTTCAAAAATCCTGTCCATCCGCTTCCAATGTGCGGCTTTCAGCCCGTAAAGAAGAATCGAGAAATGAGTCGCATCATGCGTCAGAAGAACGGCTTTCCTCCGATGAAGCGTAAAAATATTGGCATGCCATGCATACAAAGGTGTCGTATTCTTGAAGGTTTCCGGAGTTCTATTCATTTGCCGGTAAAGAAGATTTGTACATCCGATTTGCATAGTAGGGTTCCTCCCCTTACACTCACTTGATTCTCTTTATGATCTTTTCCAGTGTCCAAAGCATATAAAGCGGTATGTTCAGCAGGCCGCCATCCATGCGCAAATTGCCAAGGGATGTTCGTATCGAAAGTGCCGGTTTGTATTGCTCCCGGTAGATCTGAAGGCTCCTGGACTTGAGGTTCGTCGAGGCCTTCACCTCGATGGGGATGATCCCCTCTTCGATCTGAATCACAAAATCAACCTCTGCTGTGTTGGCCGATTTCCAGTATCGCGGGATGTCCCCCTGCAGATGCAGAAGTTCCGAAAGGACGTAGTTCTCCGTCATGGCACCCTTGAATTCCGAGTATAGAGCTGAGTCCTCATAGATCGCGGCCGCCGGCAGTCCGGACATTTTGCGGAGCAGGCCGACATCGGCCATATAGAGTTTGAAGTAACTGGGGTTCTCGTATGCTGACATGGGTACGAAGGGCTTCTCGATCTTATTGACCTTGTACACCATACCGGCGCTGACAAGCCACTGCATGGCATCTTCCAGATCTTTTGCCCGGGCTCCCGGCTTTACGTGTCCGTATATGAACTTGCCGTTTTCGCGTGCCAGTTGATTGGGGATGCTTCTCCATATCAGCGACAGCTTGGGAAAATCAACCGCCGGAGCGTGTTTGGCAAAATCCAATTCATAGGCGCTGATCAGTTGCTCCTGTATCCTCTCGACTTCGGAAATATTCTTACTCTCCAACCATTTTGAAACCACTTGAGGCATACCGCCTACCACAAAATAGGTCTTCAGAAGTGTCGTCATTTTGTCCGCAAAGACTTGAGGAACCGGCGTTTTTGCGTCCAGCTTCTCCACATATTCAAGGAGCATTTCTTCTTTATGGGCAAGCACAAATTCATAGAAGTTCATGGGGCGCAGTGTCAGAAAATCAACCTTCCCGACCGGAAATGATAAGGGTCGGGACAGAGAAATCCCCAGAAGCGAGCCTGCGCAGACAATATGGTATGCGGGAGCTTCCTCGGCGAAGTACTTGAGCGATGTTAATGCCTGATTGCAGAATTGGATTTCATCGAAAATGATCAGCGTTGATTCGGGAACTATTTTGGATCCGCGCAGCACGCCAAGCTCCATAATAATGCGGCCGGTATCCAGGTCTTGTTCGAAGCGCTCGGCCAGTGCCGGGTTTCCTTCAAAGTTGAAATATGCGACATCCTGATAGTATTTTTGACCAAATTCCTTGAGCAGATAGGTTTTACCGCATTGGCGGACACCGCGCAGGATAAGCGGCTTGCGATCTGATCTGTTTTTCCAAGTGATCAATTCTGATTCAATGATGCGCTTCATCTTGATTGTCCTCCGCTCGTGCTTTCGTGTATGGGTTTTAGGTGTTGATAGGTGTCTTTACGTGCCGATAAGTATCTCATGCATTTATAAGTGCCAATTTTGCAGTTCTGTTTGCATTTTTCATATTTATAATAGTATTGATAGCTGCGTTTTGTCAATATATGTGTGCGGAATTTGTAATGACGGGTGCATATGTGGACGTGAGTATATCTATATACTTAAGTATATAGATATACTCACAATGAAAACTGTCCAAATATGAGATGCTCCGCTCTCGATAGGAAACCATCTCTCTATTGTTAAATGCGTACGAAGAGCTGCATATCGAGTTGCAATAGACACGTGCTTATCAGAAATTTCCGTTGAACTTCCGGTGAAGATATTACAAGAAACCCCTTGACATCCATCGCCGCTAATCGTAATATAACACGTGTAATGTAACGGCCGTTATTTTATAGTTTTCCATGGAGGCGCTTTCATGCCAAAACCTGTAACCTTTACCCGCGAATCAATTCTTACCGCATCTTTCGAGATTTTTGCCCAGGAAGGACTGGATTCTCTTTCCGCCCGCGGAATCGGCTCCCGCATCGGCTCCTCGACTGCACCGATCTATTCGTGCTTTTCAAGTATCGGCGAGATCCGGAGTGAACTGATGCAGATATCACTTCGCAAACTGATCGAATACACCGAGAAAGAATACACTTCGGATCTGTTTCTCAATATCGGTGTCGGGATGCTCGAATTTGTCAAGGATTACCCGCGCGTATACAGGGCACTGTTTCTAGACGGGGATGGCAACCGGGAGATTTTCGAGCAGTTCAGGATCAGAAATCTCACACAGATGCAAAAAGAGAAAAACCTGGCAGCGTTCAGCGAGTCACAGATGAGTGACGTGCTGCGCAAACTAACGGTATACACTCACGGACTTGCAGCACTGATTTGCGCGAATATGTTAGATGACACAAGCACCGCAAATCTGGCAGCGCTTCTGGAAGATGCAGGAGCGGCCATCATCGGATATTCGGCGTTTTGTGCCGGCAATATGGAAATATTGAACTCGCACCGCCCCTCAATAGAGGGCTGCCGGAATATGCGACCGAAAACATCTGCTCTTAATGAAGGAGATTAGCATGAGGAAAATTACGATTATTAACGGCTGTTCCGACCAGACGCGTTCCGTCTTTGAAGAGGCCCTATCCACAGAAATCGAAAAGCACAAAACTACTCTTTCCGTAGAAATTTTCAAGCTGCGCGATATGAAAATCGGCTATTGCACCGGCTGCTGGAGCTGCTGGGTCAAGACACCCGGACTCTGTTCGATGAAAGATGACATGCCTCAAATTCTAAAAAGCGTTGCTGCATCCGACCGGACTGTCTTTTTGTCGCCGGTCTCGATGGATTTTATCACCGCTCAGACCAAAAAGGTCTGTGACAGACTGATCCCTCTTGTTCACCCGTATATCGAGGTATACGGCGGAGAATTTCATCACGTCAAGCGTTATGACAGCTACCCGGAACTTGGACTGCTTCTGGTGGATCCTGACAAGGATGTGGAGAGATTTGACGTGATCCGCAAAGTTTTTGAGCGCTTATCCATCAACCTGAAGTCCTCTCTTCCACTATCAATGATGATCGACGAAACAGAAAGCGAGGTCTCAAATGCAGTATCTTCTCTTTAATGGATCCCCGCGCGGGAAAACCGGCAACAGTGAGATCATTCTCAACAATTTGATTGAAGGCCTTTCAGAATCTCCCGATGTCTCCACCGGGGTGATCCGGCTGAACCGTCTTTCCTCCCGTGAAGAGGCCGCACAGAAAATTGTATCCGCTGACTGCGCAATTCTGGTTTTCCCTCTCTATACCGACGCAATGCCGGGGATTGTCATGGACTTCATTGAGAAGCTCGAGCCGTACAAGTCCAGTCTGCATAAATTGAATCTTGGATTTATTGTCCACTCCGGTTTTCCGGAAGGAAAACAATCACGGGCCGTGGAGAAATATTTGGTGAGACTGACAACACTTCTGGGTGCAAAATATGCCGGCACAGTCGTTGCGGCCGGCAGCATGGGATTGAGCGCCAAACAACAAAAAGTAATCCGCGAATTGGGGCGCCGCCTGCCGGAAACCATGGTCTTCGACACGGACCTTGTTTCCCGGGCTTCGCAATTTGAAGAACTTTCCAAAGCTATGATTCCGATCATGACAATTCTGTGCAAAGCAGGACTTATAAATTCATACTGGGACAAAAACCTTAAGAAAAACGGTGTCTTCGCAGATCGGTTTGCCAAACCTTATTCAAAATGACTTTGCCGCAGCCAGCTTCTCCGCTATCGGCCTATCCGCCGGCAGCAATTTGAATTGCAACAAATCCGATACGCTCACCCACTGGTATTCATCATGTACACTCAGTTTAAGTTCGCCTGATATGATTTCTGCACGATATGCCAGGAGCTGAATCGCACCCGTATCATAAGTAAAGATACTTTCAGCAATCAGTTCCCCAATCGAGGCATTGACCCCGAGTTCTTCCATCAGCTCCCGTTGGAGACAGGCCTCCGGTGACTCGCCTTCTTCTACTTTGCCGCCGGGGAATTCCCACCAGCCGTTGTGTTTTTCGTTCGCTGCCCGTCGTGTGATCAGCACTTTATTTTTGCTGATGATGACGGCTGCTGTTACGTCCTTCATGAATTGCCCCCGCTAGCTTATTTAATAATAATCTCTTCGCCGATAATCTGTATCTTGTGTCCTTTTTCCTGCATCTGGAGGGCTTTCTTGACTTTGGTTCCGTAATTGCCGTAGACCCATGCTTCACTGCCCTGTCCGCCTACGATGAGATAGTCGACCTCTTTTGTGATTTTGGGTATGCAGGAACCGCCGCAGTTTGCTATGTGTTTTTCGACATCTGCTTTTGAACCGATATTAAAGTTGCCTGTCAGGCAGCATGTTGTTCCGGATAAGATTATACCGCAGGAATTGGATTGGGTGGGTGTCAGGAATTGCCCGAAGATCTCTTGGAGTCTTTCTTCTTCCTCGTGGTCAATGATACCGTCTGCAAGTGACTGGGTGAGGACTTCAAATATTTTATCAAAGGGATAGTTGCCCTTTAGGCTGTCATGACTTTGCATCCAGCGATACAGGGCGTCTGCCTCTATTACGTTGATTAAGGAATCGCTGACAATGCCTTTCACGATACCCATGAGAATTTGCATGGATAGCGTTGCATCTGTATAACACGCTGATTTTGCATGCATTCCGATCAGATGCAGCAGGCTATCGTATTCCGTCTTTGCTAGAACACCATCTTCCAATACGGAATCAAGGGCGCGGAAGCAATCATTGAATTTTTCATCTTTTTTGTATGCTTTGTTTTCATACATCCACTCAAAAAGGGCCGTATGCTCTTTTGGCGTGATGATTTGATCGCATCCGATTCCCCACAAAATGCCATATAGAATATTCATTGATTTCTGCAGGGTCGACGGCTTAGCCGAATGTTCTGCAGCCGTTGGCTCAAAGCGATATGATTTAATATCCGTATCATCAATATCATATAATTCGATGAGTTTTTCGAAAAGCGCATGACAGGCATTGGTATCGCACAACGCATTATGGTGATCCTGAAGTCCGATGTCGAACCCGCTGCATAATGCGGCAAGACCATATCCGCTATAGTCTTCTCTTGCGATATGGCGTCTGGCTTTTTCCATCGTACAGATGTATGACATGTCCGGCACAGGTATATCGTGATCGGTCAATGTTTTGGCTATGACGCTGAGGTCGAAGCGTGCGTTGTGGGCCAGTAATACACCGTTCGTAAAAAAGTCGGAGATCTCCTCCCAAACAAGATTGAATGTCGGGGCTGCTTCGACCATCCTGGGTGTGATGTGATGAATATCTATGTTGGTATTATCAAAACAAGCCATCGGATTTACAAGATATTCCCTGCAAAAAACGACTTCCCTTTTTTCTACATGTACGACGGCAATTGAACAGATTGAATTATTCCTGGAGTTGGGCGTCTCAACGTCTACGACAGTATATGATTCGAAAAGATTGCTTAAGATCATATGTTTGTCCTCTTCATATTCATACGATCCCCCACACCAATGTCACCGTATCGGACACCTGTATGTCTTCGGGCTCGATGTCGACGAAGCTGTCCCCGGGGGAGCAGCTTTGTCTGGCGTTGAGCCATTGGGGATGGGTGCGGGAGTATAGGTCGATGTCGCTCAGGTTATAGTCGATGGTCTGAATCGGACCGAGGGTGACGCCTGAGGCTTCGGTGAGGATTTCTGCTGTTTGTCGGGCGTTCCGGGTCGCGTCGCGCAGTAGCTCGGCGGTGATTCTGTCGGTGTCGGCGACGCCGAAGCGGACGGAGAATTCCGGTTTGACTTCGGATATGGAGAGGGTGGTGAGGACGCTGCCGAGCATCTTCATGTCCATCGGGAACTGTAATTTGAGGTGGTGACCGCATTCATAACCGGCGAAGACGGTTTTTTCGACATCTTTGTGCTCCTTCAGGTGATCGAACTGGGTGTCAATACCAAAGCTTTCTGTTTTGAGGTTATTCATATCCATGCCGCATTTATCGATGGCTTTGCGGAGACTGTCTAATTGCAGACTAGCTGTTTCCATGGTCTTTTCGTAGCTCTTATTGGCGGACTTAATATGTATGTCCAGTGTGATCTGATCCGGTTTGGCAGTGACTTTGCCAACTCCTTTTACTGTGATGATGCGCTCCATGGATTACCTTCTTTCGATTGACTATTATACGCGGCGGCAGATGCGGCATCGGATATACCAGCCAGCACGTGTTCGCATTTATATTTATTATATACTAATCTATTCGAGGTAACAGTCCCGTAAAAAGAATAGCTGCCCTGATTTTTGTCACATGCCGCCACTGTGTTGATTACAATTCCATTTGACATCTTCTAATTACGGAATCAGGTTGTATCCAGGGGGGGTGTCACTTTTCAGATAATCTGTATAGTAACCCCATTCTGCTCCTGAAATTATGATCGAATAGTCTTCAGTCTCGAAGTAACCCATGTCTCCTGATTCTGTGACAAAATAGACTTTACTAAAATAGTCTGTCTCTGTAGTTTCGATTACTGTTCCGACAGATAGAGTGCCTTCACGAGCGGTACCGTCACTATCCAGGAAAATGGCATCCATTGGTGCAATGACAGTGAATTTCTCGAGGAAGGCGAACCGCTGTGTCGTTGTCGTCAGCTCATAGGATTCATCGGCGGAGAATTCTCTTGTAATATACCGGCTGTCAATAAAGGATGCGACGGTGGTGAATGTGATTATGTTGTCCGCCACGCAGCATAGTTGTTTGAATGGAATTTCCTTGATGATCCATCCATGATCATATCGCACCCACAGTGACGGGGCGAGTTCATCAATGCCCGGTGCCATAGCTCCGAATGAAAAGAGAAAGTCCATTGAAGAGTCCTCTTTATTCACATCGAAGACATACACGCCGATCGGATATATATCCGTTGATACGTTTGTGAGAAGATAGGTTTTTGAGCCGCCGTTAAGCGTGATATTCCGATTCACGTCATAACACAGGGCGTCCATGACCCCGTCCTTGTTAACATCTACTTCAATTTCTATCGGAACTCTGGGCGATCTCGATAAATAGTGTGTTCTGTCATACGCATATTCAAACGAATACCAGAGGACATTATCCCATTGCCGGTATGCGGGGGTTTCCTGTGCACGGACCCGGACAAGGTTTTCCTGATTTTTAACGGCGTCTTCGCAATCCAGGTAGACAGCATATTCGGTACACTCATATCCGGATTCCAGGTTAACTGAAGTTATCTCATACTCTCCAAAATAAAGTGTATTGAATACACGCCATACGCTGTAATCAGCATCAAAATAAAAGACGAGCGACAGATCATATTCCGAAAATGTGTAATAGATATAATCGCCGCTTTTTCCTTCGTCCAGTCCGGATAATGTGTAGTAGTCTGCGCCGTTGTCGAAAGTCTTGTAATAGGCCCGCAATTCGTCGTTTTGCTCGTCATATGTAAAAAGAGGCGCCGACATGATTTCTTCGGGCTTTGTGACAGGCTGTGAATCCGATGCGGCTGTAGCTTCTTCCGTCTCCGTTGAAAGCTGAGGTTCTGATGATGTCTGTGACTCTAATGACGGCTGCGCCTCTTCAGAAGCTGATTGTGGTTCTGATTTGAGGGTAATTGAAGATAAGGTGGTAGAATCCGGTATGTCTTCTCCTGGAGTCGTATCGCAGCCCGATACTATTAGCATTAGGACAAGCAGGACTGGCATCAATAATTTCGCAATAAAGTGAACGCTACAGATACGAGTCGGCTTTGGTCCTTTAACTTGCATAACGAGCCCTCACTTTATAAAAAATATAACTATAAAGTGATTGTATATAAGTTAAATATTAAAATCAACATTATTTGATTTAATATATTTTACACGGTATAAAGCACCATGTGTGCAATCGCAGCTTCTTCGCCGGAGTTATGATAGGAGTGGCTTACATCTGCTTTGAAGCGGATGCTCTCCCCTTTTTGCACGGTGTATTCATCATCGGCAGAACGGATGGTCAGCTGTCCGGAAAGGACGGTGACGAATTCGGCTGTTCCTTTCATGTGCGGTTCGGAATTCCAGTAGGCACCTTTTTCGACCTCCACATAGTAGACGGCGAATTTGCGGTTCTCGTCGTCCGGGAAGATGGAGTAGTTTCTGACCCGGCCGTTATCTTCGAGTATGGGCTCAATATCTGCTGTCTTAATGATTTCGAAATCCTGCTTGGGACGCAGCGTCAGAGCGTCAAAGGGGACCTTCATGCCGTTGGCTATTTTCCATAGGGTGGAGATGGTCGGGTTGCCTTCGCCGCGCTCGATCTGGGCGAGCATGCTCTTGCTGACCCCGCTGACACGGGAGAGCTCTTCCATGCTCAGGCGGTTCTTTTCGCGAAGGTTCTTTATGTTTACAGCAACGGTCTGATTCATTGTATCCATTGTTTCGATCTCCTATTGACATTATATCGTACGGAAACTATTATTATATCGTTCGAGCCTGCGATACATTGTTCGTTTTGTTGTATTATATCGTTCGGTCAGGGCAAAGTAAAGAGCTGGCGTCTTGGAGTCAAGTCTTGGTGTGACGTCTTGGAGGGAACTGGAATGAATAGACTTTTTCGTTTTGTATTCGTGAGAACCATGCCGGTCATGTTCGCGTTTCTTTTTCTGGGGATTGCCTTCGGGCTTCTGCTGGAACGCGCGGGATACAATTTTCTGTGGGCGCTCTTTATCAGCACGTTTGTATATGCTGGCTCGATGCAGTTTGTGCTGATTCCTTTTCTCGGAAGCAGCATGGGAATTATCGCCGTCATACTGATGACTCTGTCGATTAACAGCCGCCATATGTTTTACGGACTGTCTTTTATCGAGAAGTTCAAGAGCATGGGCAAGGCTTATCCGTATATGATTTTCTCGCTGACGGACGAGACGTATTCGCTTCTGTGCAGCACCAAGGTTCCCGAGGGTATGAACGAAAACAAGGTGTTCTTCTTCATCTCGCTCTTTAATCATGTGTACTGGGTGACGGGCTCGGTGCTCGGCGCACTCATCGGCGGGATGATTACTTTTGATACAACCGGAATTGATTTCGCGATGACGGCGCTTTTCGTCGTGATCTTTGTCGAGCAGTGGCTGGCGGCGAGGACGCATATTCCGGCGATTATCGGGATTGTCTGCGGGATCGTCTCCCTGCTGATTTTCGGGCCGGCCAACTTTATCCTGCCTGCGCTGATCGTGTCCATCGCGATACTCTTAGCCGGCAAAAATCTCATCCGCGCAAAGGAGGCCAGAACATAATGGGTATTCCATATGAAGTCGTTATCATACTGACCGTTGCTGCCTGCACCTTTGCGACAAGGCTCTTCCCGTTCGCACTGTTCGGGCGCAAGCAGAGTCCGCATCCGCTCGTTGCCTATATCGGCTGCCTCCTGCCTCCGGCGGTCATGGCCATACTGATTGTGTATTGCCTCAAGACCGTGAGCTTCACAGTGATCCCGTCCTTTGTCCCGCAGTTCATCGGCGTTGCGATTGTTGCCGTGCTTCATGTATGGAAAAGAAACTTCCTCCTGAGCATCGGTGTCGGGACGGTTTGCTATATGGCGCTGGTGCAGGCTGTTTTTAGGTAAAACAAAATTTTCTTTGATACTTTGGCTACATCCTATTGTATAACCTTCAAAATCGTGCTACGATTTATTTACCAAGTTGGTAAATGCGGAGTGCAACATGAATAATAAATATAGTTTAGATTATGCTGTTCACCCCGGGGAATATATTGAAGAACTGCTTGAGTCAAATGAGATGACGCAGACTGACCTTGCTGTAAGAATGCATATTTCGACGAAGCATTTAAACCAGATCATTAAGGGTAAGGCAAAAATCTCGTCCGCGACGGCACTAGCTTTGGAAGCAGTTCTGGATCGTCCCGCGCAATACTGGATTTCTCTGCAGGCCAAGTATGATGAGTTTACCGCAAGAAAAGAACAGGAAGCTGCATTGATGACAGATAAGGATTGGATTTCTTCTTTTGATTATTCTTTTCTTGCAGCGGAAAATTACGTTGCCCAAACGAGAAGCCTTGTCGAGAAAGGTAATAATTTGCTGCGATTCTTCCAAGTCGCATCTGTTGAAGCATGGAAAGATGTATGGGTATTCAATGCGCGTAATATTTATTGCAGAAGTGCTGCTCATACAGACAGTGATGTTAAGTTGGAGACATATGCCGGTCTGGCTGCCTGGATTCGGATCGGTCAATTACAGGGTGAACCGCAGGTATTGGATTATCCTGTTTTTCACAGCCAGAAACTGAGCCGTGCCGTCCCCTCGCTTCGGGCGATAACTTTTCTTTCTAATCCGGATGAAATTGTTGCGGCTGTGTCAAAACAGCTAAAAGGAGCTGGTGTCCTGGTACAGTATGTTAAACCTATCAAAGGAATGCGGACTTATGCGGCTTCTTTTATGATACGTTCGGGACAGGTTGCGTGCATCCAGCTTTCAGGCCGAGGCAAAACGGGTGATCAGCTTTTCTTTTCTCTTTTTCACGAAATCAACCACTTGTTAAACAGAGAAACCAGCCAGGGATTTCTTATCGGAGCAACAAAGGGTTCTAATGAGGAAAACGATGCGGATGGATTCGCAGGTGATTTAATGATTCCTCCACAGGAATATGCAAACTTTCTGAGTACAACGATAACGGCCGATAGTATACTTGCTTTTTCGGCAAAAATCCGCATCCACCCCGGCATTGTTGTAGGCAGGCTCCAGCACGAAAAGAAAATTGAATTCAGTCAATTCAATCATCTTAAAATAGCGTGGAAGTGAAACCTCCAGCAGCAAAGAAATTCATATCGAACTTCGTTAAAATTGGAATTTTTTATAATTGACATGCAAAAATATGGTTCTCAACTATCCAGAATTGTATACAGCACTTTAACAAATTCATCTTGAAAGGCAATTTTTAGTGTTTCCTCCGGCAATTCGAATTCCAGAAGAAATTTATCCATGAGAACAGCTGAAAGAACCATTGGCAGCGTATTAAAGAGAATCAGTTTGAATAGCTTCTCTGCATCTTCTTTTTCGAGCCATTTTGATTCAGCGTGCCCGTTCCTGTCTGCAATGAGCAGCTCAAAAAAGGGCATGGAAATCTTAATAATCTTGGAAAATATCTCTTCATCCTTTATTCCCTTCATAATGATGAAGAGTCCGATTTCCTTATTTTCCCTCCACATATTCATCATTTTTCCAACATGGTCATTCATGCTTACAGGTGTTGAGTTATCACCTGGTTCAAGCCTCAATTCCACCATAATATTATCCAAAAGCATGCTGACCAATTGCAAAATAATGGATTCTTTGCTGTCAAAGTGATAATAAATCATAGCTTTTGTAATGCCTGCTTTTTCAGCAATTTCGTCAACGCCGGTATTATCAATTCCTTTTTCATTAAATAATGTACGGGCAGCTTCCAGAATTTTATTTTTGGTCTTTATACCCATATTATTTTTCGCCATATCAGCCTCTTTTCGTATGAATCAAATATACATATGATTTTGCGGATTTTCTATGCCGATAATTCTTTTGTTCATCTTAATCAAGTCATCTATTTTTCCAATGCAAGCCTCCACCGCATTACCTTTACATGCAGTTACACAATGATAACAGTGAATGCACTTAGCAAAGTCAATACATGCAAAATCATGCAGGCTTATAGCCCCAACGGGACATTCCTTTTCGCACATTCCGCATTTTATACACTTTTCCTGTCTGATATTGATCTTCAACTCTCTCTTCTTCCCAATCAGGTGAGCGAGTGGATATAACAAATTGACTCGTTTTTTGTTGGGCGATACCATCTTGTACAGGCTCTTCCACGGAATGGGAGCAAATTCTTTTTCTTGCATTTCATAATAAAATCTTTGAATATACACTTCAGTACTCTCTGTTGGAAAGATCTCCTTGTGATGGAAGTGAGGTGCAGCAATCTTCATCGCACCAATGACAGGAATCTGCATAGTCTCAAATAAATGAGCGGTATTAATAAAGGCCTTGCCTGAAGTTATTCCTGAATAATTGAGATACATAAATGATTTGAAACAGTACGTGTCACTACTTGTCATCATTTTCATAAATAATCTTCTTATCGGTTCAAGCATATCCATGTGATAGGCGGGCGACCCAAAGCCAACAATGTCAGCCTCCTTACAATTTTCAAGAATGGCAGGGAAGTTCTTCCTATACGCCTGGCTCCCAATATCCAACAGCTCAACAGAATGTCCATCTTTTTCCATAGCATTTCGTAAGACTTCCGATGTTCTTCTTGTCGTTCCATTCGGTGAAATGTAAATCAGTTTGAAATTCATATCTGCATCCTCAATTCAGCTAATAGTTTATACTTCGAGTATAAACTCTTGGTATGAATTGTCAATGGATTTGGGTTTTCTGGTGATTGCCTTCGGGCTTCGGCTGCTGCGCGCGCGCGATATGGTTTTCTGTGGGCGTTCTTTTTAAGCACATTTGTAATTGCCGGCTCGTTGCAGTTTGTGCTGATTCCTTTTCTCGGAAGCGGCAGATGACAGGGCGGATAATCCGGTTGAGCCATAATTATAATTTCTAACCTCAATATGAGGCGATCTCTTTATTGCTGAAAGCCCTCAAAGAGCAGAATATCACGCAGGAAGAATTGGCTCAAAGGATAGGAACGCAGAAGTCTAATATAAGCCGCTTTAAAAACGGTTCCTGCAATCCGAGCCTTGATTTTCTGGCTAAAATTGCTCGTGGTCTGGGCAAAGAAATCCATATAGAGCTTCGATAATATCAGGATCCGATTTCTCTTACCACTTCTCCGGTTCCGACTTCGTATCAGAACCAGAATAAGAATTCCATTGCAGAACTCGTACCTTGTCACATCTTAAACTACGTATAAAGATGTCTTAACAATCTGTCAGCTTACCCGATTTCTTCCGTCTTGCTTTGATTGATAGAGCTTACTATCGGCTTTTTGCACCAGTAGCTGGGCGGTTTCTTCATTGTCATAACATACAACACCAGCACTGATGGTAAGCTCAATTCTGTTGCCATCGATTTGTAATGGATTCTGCTCAATAATCATGCGCAGACGTTCTGCAAAATCTCTGCCGGCTGACAGACTCGTATCAGGCAGAATAATAGCATATTCATCACCGCCATATCGAAAAGAAGTATCAGAGGATCTTGTATGAGCCGTTATAAGGCCGGCAATATATCGGATCGCGGCATCTCCAATTACATGTCCGAATGAATCATTAATTTCTTTAAAGAGATCTATATCGAGAATAACCAGACAAAAATCAGCAAAAAAACCGCCTGATCTTTTGCGGGAAAAAATCGCAATTGCTATTTCCAGCGAATCATAAAAGTGCCGATGGTTATATAATCCAGTTAATTCATCCGTAAGGGAAAGTGATTTTAGCTTTGTATTTGCAATAGATAGTTCCTCTTCGGCCCTTACAAGGTTTGTCATATCGCGAGAAAGGCCCCAGGTTCCGATGATTTTTCTATCTCTGTCAAATAGAGGGTACTTAGAGGTGGACATGCAAAGAAGATTGTTGGACGCGTTCATAGTCTGCTCCATCTTGTTGATTATAGGGATACCGGTTTTAATGATTTCGAGTTCATCATGACGCAGCCGATCCGCAACCTCCTTCGGGTAGAAGTCTTCATCACTTTTGCCGATAAGCTCCCGGGGATCACTCATTCCAAGACGGCGTGCATGAGCCTTGTTGTTCAGAAAGAATTTGGATTCGAGATCCTTAAAATAGATCATGTCATCTGAAGTGCTCATGAGCGTTTTAATGATCTCTGTATCTGATAACAGCTCAGCTGACTTATGTTCATGCGAAGGATCAAAGTCTGCATTCTTATTATTTTCATCTGAAATGTCAAAAGAGGCATCTTGATTCATATTTTTTCTCCTCGTCTTAGTTTGGATGTGAGGGATAATTGGGAATGATTATTCAAATATGAAATTCTTCTCCCTGAGCAGCTTCAGGCAAGCATTAACTACAGCAGGGTCATAAAGGATGCCGCTATTTTGTGATATCTCCTCCATGGCAATCTCTATACCCAGAGCTGGTCGATAGGGACGGTGCGCAGCCATGGCTTCGACTACATCCGCCACGCCCAGGATGCGTGCTTCAACTAATATGTCTTCCCCGGTTAGTCCACGGGGGTAGCCGGAACCGTCCATTCGTTCATGATGCTGCAGTATAACTGCAGCCACCGGCCAGGGGAATTCAATATCCCTGACAATATCATAGCCGGCCTGTGAGTGGGCTTTGATCAAGGCAAACTCAATTTCAGATAATTTACCCGACCTATTCAATATTTCAATGGGTACATATATTTTCCCGACATCATGCAGATTGCCCATTACCGAGATTCCTTCGATCTGATCTTTTGACAATCCCATTTCTGCGGCAATCGCCGCAGCCAGTAAAGCAACTTTCCTTTGGTGCCCGGCGGTATAGGGATCCCGTATATCTGTCGTGTTACCCAACGAAGTTACGAACTGCATCAGGATATGCCGCATTTGCGTCAGACTTTTTTTGAGTTCTTCAGCCGTTTGCATCTTTTCGGTACGATTACGAAGGGACATGGTTGCATAGGCCAGATCATTAGCCATTTCGAGAATAAGTATCTCTTCCTCACTGTCAAATCGGTCGGTCTCACCCGAATATACACACAACACTCCAAAAGCCTTATTGTCCGCCATGAGAGGTATGGCCATTCCGGATTTGAACCCATGCCGTAAAGCATCTGTTAACCAGGGTCTAATCGAGTCATCTTTTCTGAAGTCTTGCAAGATCACCTGTTGTCCCGTTCGAATGGCGGTGGCAGCGGGTCCATTCCCGCGTACCGGATCTTGCAGGGAGATGTTTAGCTTGGCGAGATAGCCATCCTCCTTCCCGGCTGAGGCAATAATTTTTACCGTCTGCTGCTGGTCCTCCTGTAGAAAACCCGCCCAGGCAAGGCTGTATCCTGTCGTTTCGACTAACTTCTGACAGACGTTCCTCACTAAATCTTCCTCTCTTTCTGCCTGGACCATTGCCATATTGACGCCGCTGAGTGCTTTAAGGGCCCTGTCAAGGCGGTTGAATTCGGTAAAGTCAATAAAATTAACCACCGACCTATTGGTTCCGGAAATAATATCGACGGCGACCAGACCATCTCTATAATTACCATGCCGGTCGACCAGCTGGGTTTGATATTTAAGAGGTACTGCAACAAGATTTAACAGACGCTTATTATGATATTCCTGCATTGTTGCAACCTTACTGTCAGGGATAAAGTCGGTCCATTTTTTTCCGATCAGTTCTTCTCTGGTGTATCCCAATAACTTTTGACCTTCCTCATTAACATTGGTTATGGTCAGATCTTTATCGATTATGAGGGTCGCCGCTCCGGTGTTTTCAAAAATAGCCCGATAATAATTTTCTGATTCCCGAATGCTCATAACATATTTCTTGCGTTGCAGGGCAGTGGCAATAATTTGTGCCACCAATTCCAGAGTGTACGTATTCATTTCTGACCAATTTTTCCGCTTCTTTACTGAATCAAATCCCAAAAAACCAATCAGATTACCCTCATATGTTATTGGAACTGCCAGCAGCGACTGGATGGCCTGTGCTTGCAGGATTTCTTTTTCAAGTTGTGCTTCGGGAGGCAAATCGTCCGCCAGCGGCACATTAATATTTTCAAAGCGTCTTAATTTATCCATCCACCAGGGGAATGTATCCACCGGTAGATTTTGCAGACTCGCGATTTGCGATTGAATACCTTCTGAACACCATTCGTGAGTATTATTTACCGTCAATCCGTCAACTGAAAGCTCGAAAATATAACTGCGGTCATTTTCGTCAAATTCACCAATTATTCGCAGTGTGGTATTGATCACATCATCAATATCCTCAGCCACAACACAAGAGAATTGCCTTAATATTTTCAGGAGAATAGCTTGGGATTTCACCTGATGTAATATCTCTTTTTCGGTTTGTTTACGTTCGGTGATATTTCTAATTATACTTAAAAAAATACGGTCGCCCTTCATTGTTGTGACTTGGGAACTCGCCTCTATCGGGAAGGCGCTTCCATCCTTCCTGAAGTGGTAACCTTCAAGTAGGATGCTGTGTTCATTTGCCTGATTCAGCTGCTCCTTTACCAGTCTGACGCTATCTTGTTTGCGCAGATCAAAGATAGTCATCCCGAGTAACTCTCCATGTGAAAAGCCGTACTCTTTCACTGCAGCTTCATTCGCCTCGACAATTTGACCATCACTATGGCGGATATATAGTATGATGTCGTGGCTATTGGCAAATAGGAACGCATACCTGTCCTTTAACTCCCGGGTATTTATGCTTTCGATAATGTCAGTATCTGAACCGGTTATCGATGGATCTTCCAGGGGTGCTGCCGTGTCTCCGGACAACACGGAATGCGTCGATTCAGGGACCTTGTCCACTGATGAATCTGTCAGAACAATTTTCTTTCCGCATGCTAAGCAGAATATGGATTGATTTGTGACGCCCTTGCCACAGAATTTGCATACCATAATATGTTCTCCGCTATTCTCCGCTATTCTCCGCTATCCTCCGCTTCAACAAGAAGATTTGATTTCTTAATATCTTTAATATGTATCCCTAAAAAGAAATTGTCAATATGAATCTTCTAAAACAGAATTTGTAATAAGATGTGCATGCAGTCCGATATTCACATGATGTTTCTGATTTTTCTGACGCTGCACGGCGTGTAACCTGTGGGGTGCAGCGTACCGATCTTCATTCCAAGGGCTGCGGCCAGTTCGTCGGGCGTGTAGATGTTCTTTTCGCGCTGGACAGCCATCAGGACGTTGGCGCAGGCAAGTGCATCTTCCTGGGCGTTATGATGAGAGAATTTGAATGACAGGAAGTCGGATACCGTGTTGAGCTTGTGGTTTGCCAGATGCTGCCATGTCTTCCTGGCCGCCTTGTATGTGCAGATGTACCGGGCGCTGGGATATTCCATGCAGTATGCATCGAGTACGTGGCGCAGTGCGGACATGTCGAACTGGGCGTTGTGGGCGGCGATGACTGTGCCGCTGATTCGGGGAAGGATCTCGGATTCATACAGCTTGTCCCATGTGTCGGCATCCCGGACCATCGCCGGGGTGATGCCGTGGATTGTGATGTTGAACGGATCAAAATAGCTGTAGCTGTCGTGCGGGCGGACGAGCCAGTACTTCTTCTCGATGACCGTATCATCTTCCACGACAGCGAGGCCGACCGCACAGATGCTGCCGACGTAGCTGTTGGCTGTCTCAAAATCGATAGCTGTAAATCTCATTGCGGTCCTCTTTTCAATCAATATATTTGCTGATCAGTCCGGCAAGGCCCCTCGCTGACAATTCATTCAAGTGACATCCGTCGACCGTTAGCGCCAGGCCTCTTTTTTTACAAACGGTTTCAGAAAATGGCATGACTGTTGTTATCATTATATCGCGAAGTACGCCCGCGGGAGACTTTTCATCCGTTGTCAGAAAATAAGAGCCTTCATTTTGCTGAAGGGCTTTCTGCTCCAGCTGCCATTTGCGAAAATCAACAAACGGGATATTTTCGCGGCGGCAGATCGCCTCAATCTCGAGGTTGTATTTTGCACAGGCGGAATCAAGGTCAAGTGTCGTACATTCCAGACAGGGTAGCCCGAAAACGATGATGTTCGCGGTTATCCCCTGCACATATGCGATGAGCTGTTCGTACTTCTCCCTGAATTCGGTGATGTCGCTGCAAGGAATGCTGCCCCTTCTTATATGCGCTTTGGTGAGCATCTGCCAGGACGGGGAGCAGACAGCAAAGTGCGGCAGCAGTATGTCGTTCGTGCCGATGCCGATGATCACAATATCTTCAGCCGGAAGCTTGCTCTTCAGCGTGTTTAGCAGGCGTTTTGTGACACCGATCAGCGTGTCGCCGCCGAGGCCGCAATTAATATGAGGCCCTTTGCCGGCAAGGTATTTGACATAGGTGATACCCGGTCTTCCCTCTGTCAGGCTGTCTCCAAAACAATAAATCATGTGTGGTCAGTCTCCTTGCTCAGGTGCGCTATGCTGCCGATTGCAGTGAGACACACTATTTCGTTGGAACTTTTGTCATTTTGATACACTTTTTCGTTGGAACTTTCGTGTTATAAACACACTTTTCCGAAGATACTTATGGCGCGCTGATGCGCTGCAGTACAGCTTCCGTTTCATTCTACCACTGCGAAGCCAGGGCGAACGAATTTCGGAAGGAGTCGGACTCGCGGATTACCGCATATTGTCCGAGGCATCATTTTCCCAGCGCTCATTTTCATGTATTTTCCTGTGACTTTACATGATAAAATAGAGGTGTTTGTTTATAAGATTCCACGCTTCGGCAGTGTCCGATATTTTTCTAAAAAGCTGAGTATGATGTTTTTCAAAATGATGACAGCGGCTATTTTGCCTCTCACGAAAGAAGGTTGACGCAATATGTATTTTGTGGAAAAGCTTGAATCATCGAAGCCCAGACCCGGCCAGGTTGCTCTTTTCTGGCTTGGACAAGCCAGTTTTCTGATCAAAAACAGCAGGGGCGAAGTCCTTGCCCTTGACCCTTATTTATCAGATATGGTCGAAAGAATGGATGGCTTGAAGCGCCTGATGATGCCGGTCATGGAGCCGGAAGAGCTCAACGCCGATGTCATACTTGTGACGCACTGCCACGGGGATCATCTCGATCTTGACAGCTTCCCGGCCATGGTGAAGCCCGGCACGGAAGTCCTCCTGTGCCCCTGTTCATATAAGGAATGCCAGCGGATCGGTATCCCGGAAGCGCAGATGTCTGTAGCAGAAATCGGTATGATCCGTAATATGAAGGGATTCACTGTCGAGCCTGTTTTCGCATATCACGGCGACAGTGCGCCGGATGCTGTCGGGTATATTGTCGAGACCGAAGGGATCAAGATTTACTTCACCGGGGACACAAGTTACCAGGCGAACCGCATGGAGCATGCCGCGGCTCACGATATCGACATCCTGATCGTTCCCATCAACGGGGAGTACGGCAATATGTCTGAATGCGATGCGGCGATGCTCGCTGCTCAGGTCCGCGCCAAGCTCACAATCCCGAGTCATTTCTGGCTTTTCGCGCGCCACAAGGGCAACCCGTATGATTTCGAGCTTGAGATGAAAGCCAATGTCCCGGAATGTAAGAGCTACACCATGTGCCAGGGCGAATGCCTGTACTATCCGGCATAGCAGCGATTGACCTATTCTGATTCCGCAGGATTCGTCCTGCCTTCTTCAACCATTTCGCCGCTTCCCGCGGAGCTTCTTCATCTGCCCTTTTTTCGCTGCTTTACGGCCTCGGACAGCAGGTATTCGATCTGTCCGTTGATGGATCGGAAATCGTCTTCGGCCCAGGCAGCGAGGTCTTGCCAGAGAGAGGGAGACAGGCGAAGCAGCAATTGCTTTTTACCGGTATCTTTGTTATCCGCCATTGATTCGCACCTCTTCTCTGTCAGTGTTATGTCGTGGCTCCATACAGAGCATTTTAATAAAGCGAGCCGCTGTTTACAATCGGCTGGGCATCTTTGTTGCCGCACAATACGACGAGAAGGTTGCTGACCATCGCAGCTTTGCGCTCTTCATCAAGATGGACAACGTTGTTTTCGTTGAGCTTGGCGAGAGCCATCTCGACCATTCCAACGGCACCTTCGACGATCATCTGGCGTGCGTCAATAATTGCGCTGGCCTGCTGGCGCTGAAGCATGGCGGCCGCAATTTCCGGTGCGTAGGAAAGATGTGTGATCTTGGCTTCCATGATTTCCAGGCCTGCGATTTCGACCTTGCTCTGGATCTCTTCCTTGAGTCGGTCAGCCACTTCCTGGCTGCTGGCGCGAAGTGTCTTCTCGTTATCATCGCCGAACACATCATACGGATACAAGCGGACAATATTCCGAAGGGCTGAATCTGCCTGAATAGACAGATATTCTGAGTAGTTATCCACGCTGAATACGGCTTTGGCTGTATTAACGACGCGCCAGATGACGACGATTCCTATGATGATCGGGTTACCCATAGAATCATTGATTTTCTGCTTTTCATTATTGAGCGTCATCGCCTTGAGAGAAATTTTCTTGTTCACCGCAGGATAGGCTGCTGTCTGCGGGGTACCTGTTTTGCTCTCTGCAGCTGCCTGCGCCATCATCATCATGGTTGAGGCGGCATTGCTTTTGGTCGAAGGGGTCGCTGCCGTAACAAATGGATTCACAAAGAAGAATCCGGAGCCCTTAAGTGTGCCGATGTAACGGCCGAAAAGCGTGAGGACCAGCGCTTCGTTGGGCTTCAAGACCTTGAGGCCGGCATACAGAAACGGGCTGATCAGGAAAAGATATACAGAGCTTACTATGATCGCCGTGACGCCGAGCGGAACATTGGTCTCGCTGTCGGACAGTATGATGCCGGCAATTATGCCGCCGATCGATGCGAGTGAGAGAAGAAGGTTCAAGAGAAGCATAGCCATACCGCTCATGCTCTTGGGCTCAAGCTCTTCGGTATTTGTCTGGTCTGCAATAATTCCCGTTACCTGTGTCATAAAAAGACCTCCTAGATCTTATTCGAATATGGTTTTCAGGTTCTTCGATGCCAATAATATTCGATATCATTATGATATCATCTGCATATTACTCCCGCGCAAATCAACTGTCAATATGATTTTATTTTTGTGTATGAAAAATGTTAATTGAAAAAGCGCAGCAGGAGCGGCAGTTATGGAATAGATGCGCTATCGAAAACAAGATCTCATTCCTTAAAAGTCAATAAATATTGGAGTTTGCGGATTTCATTCCGTAAAATCGTTGGATTTTATCTAATTCAGGAGTATAATCCACCTTATAATGATTAAGGGGGTGAAATTGTTGGAAAGAATTCAGCGTCCGGAATATCTCGATTTTTTAATCCGATCCAGGGATAAACAAATCATCAAGGTTTTATCCGGGGTCAGACGATGCGGGAAATCCACATTGTTTGAAATGTACAGGGATTACCTTCTTGATAACGGTATACGTGAGAACCAGATCATTTCTATCAACTTTGAAGACATCGAGTATGAGAGCCTTACCGATTACTTGCAGCTATATAATTATGTAAAAGATCGACTATTACCTGATCGCATGAATTATGTTTTCCTAGATGAGGTTTTGCATGTTGCGCAGTTCGAAAAAGTTGTCGACAGCCTGTTTATCAAGAAAAACATTGATTTGTACATTACCGGATCCAACGCATATTTCATGTCAGGAGAGCTTGCGACACTGTTGACAGGACGGTATATTGAGCTAAAAATGCTTCCTCTGTCATTCAAAGAATATTGTGACGGTAACAAGAAAGATATACCTCTTTCGCAAAAATATCTTTCGTATATTCAGTCGGGTTCGTTTCCATATCTTTTGCATTATGAGAATAGCCAAAAAGAGGTTCAGGAGTACCTTTGGGGGATTTATAATTCCATTTTACTGAAGGATGTAGTGGCTCGATATAAAATATCTGACGTTATGATGCTAGAAAGCGTCACCCGTTTTATTTTTGACAGTATAGGCAGCCAGCTCTCAATAACGAAAATTGCCAATACGCTGACTTCGACAGGCAGGAAAATCGATCAAAAAACGGTAGAAAAGTATGTCCGTGCATTAACGGAAAGCCTGCTGATTTATCAGGCAGGCAGATATAACATCAAGGGAAGGCAGCATCTGAAAACTCTCGAAAAATATTATGTCGTCGACATTGGACTTCGCTTTCTGATGCTTGGAAACCGCAGCTCAGATGTAGGCCATATCCTTGAAAACGTGGTATATTTGGAACTTCTGCGCAGAGGATTTGCTGTCTATGTTGGGCAGGTCGGCGAACTGGAAGTTGATTTTGTTGCTTTATCCGAAACTGGAACAACCTATTATCAGGTCGCTGCAACCGTTCGCGAGAAAAGCACATTGGACAGAGAACTCGCGCCGCTGCTAAAAATCAACGACCATTACCCCAAACTCATCCTTACGCTTGATGAGGATCCGGAAGCCGACTATGAAGGCATTACAAGAATAAACGCCCTCGACTGGCTCTTGGATAAATAGCATATAATCAACTTTATGCAAAAAACGGCTCGTTCTATGTTGCAATGAACATAGAGCGGGCCGTCCTGTTGGCTGATCACTTCATAACGGTTAGCTGACTACTTCATACGGCCAGTCAATAATTCCGCCGAAATCCATAACCTTCGTGTAGCCCATTTCAATCAGTTGCTTTGAGGCTGTCGCACTACGGTTGCCGCTGCGGCAGTATACAAGAATGGTCGCATCCTTATCAGGGAGCACCGATTCTGCTTTTGCTGATATATCACCGGAATCAAGAAGTACGGCATCTTTGATGTGGCCGCCGTCATATTCCTCCTGGGTGCGGACATCAAGAATGATGACCTCCTGTGTATCGATCAGCTCCTTCGCTTCCGCGGGTGTGATCTTGATGTATTCGACTTTACCGGTGGTTGTCTCTGCAGCAGCAGTCGTTTCTCCGGCTTTTGTGGTACTTGCAGCCGTTGTAGAAGCTGTCGTTGCCGCCGGTGTTGCTGTGCAGGAAGAGAGTATCATAAGGGCTGATGCAGCCGCCAGGATCATAATGATGCTTTTTTTCATGTTAATCCGTCCTTTCGTGGGTGGAACTGTATTTTGCATTAAGTATATCACCCGCTCATTTTTCCTTCTGTGATGTTGTCACGGTCCTTCCGAACCGGAACGCAAAAACATCGCCGGTCGATTCACGCCCGGCGATGTCTCATGTTTTCACCTGAATGTTTCGGCTGCGCTTCAGATAAGCCGCAGGTGAAGAGTGGCGCCCATGTGTGCGCAGTCGATTTTGAGGGTCTCGCAATAAGCTGCTTCCGCGCGGGAGGAGTCACCGAAAGCGTAGCTTGCCAGACCGGTCAAATAATGGCAGTGGGCTTTGTTGCGCTGCGTCAGATCATCATCGAAGAGCTGGAGATCCGG
>DIEQ01000026.1 GCA_002418705.1 Mageeibacillus sp. UBA5770
AAAAGGGTCATCGCCGAAAAAAATCCCGGCTCATCCCCAGATCGGAGAGTAGACAAGAAGCGCTTGACTTCACGATCACTCAGATCATTTCTGAGCCGAACGCGCCAGGCAACTGGCCTGCTTCTGCTCGTGATAGGCTTCCCAGAGGATGGACCATTCCGGATCGGAAGGAGGATTATTCATCTTAACCTTACCCTGCTGGATTTTGTAAAGCAGCGCTCCCACGGCGGGAAGATGACCATTGGCATTTTTGATCTGCTTCAGCAGGCCCTTGGCTGACAGACTGAGCGCACATCTGACCTCCTTCATGATGCGATCCTTCGCCTTGCGGTACTCATACCAGAAAACACCCGCCTGGCCACGGGAGAGATCGAACTGAAAGGCATATCCGGCAATGACCTTCAGACTTTTGAGATCAGAAACATCCCTGACCTTGAAGAGAATCGACAGATACCAGTCCGGCTGTTTTTGTTCCCATGTTTTCTCTTCGATAAAGGCGATATCATCAGAACCAATGGCATGATAACCATAGAGATCGGGAACCGATTCATCGTATTCCGCGACGTGATCATCGAAAGCCTCATCTTTATCATTTCCGACAGGCTCATGATCCCAGCATACTTCGACCTCAGCCAACTGACGCGCGAGCCCCTCGAAATATGCGAGGCCCTTTTCGATCCCCTTCGCCTTGATCCAGCCGGTGAAGACATCGACCATCTTCGGAGATGCCTCAATGATGGACCAGGCATCGGCAAGAGCAACAGCCTGCTGAAAGCTGCAACCGAGATTCCTGCTGATGATCTCCGGACGGAGATGGAGAGAACAGCGAGACTTCGCATTGACATGCGGCGCCAGAACCGCACCATCAACGACCATGCAATCCTCGAAGATCATCCTATCCAGTTGACTCATATCCTTTACGTGATACGCCATGGCGAGGAACCCCTCACCATACTCATCATGATCAAATAACCTGATTTCTTCTGACGTGGTTTTCATAAAGCACCTCCTGATTTTTGAGTTTCAAGTAAGCGCGGGGCCGAACGGAAGCGAGGATTGAAGGCAGTCAAGGGCGAAGGGAAGAAAAAGGAAGATTTTTTCTGGTGGAGACCTTGAGCGATCTTTACCGTAAAAGCCATTCAAGGGCTGTGACAGATAAAAATACACTTTTTCGGTGGCCGCGCCATCCCGGAGCACGACTTGACCCTTGACGGCCTGAGACGTAAGCCCGCGCTAAACTGGAAAGAGTTAGAGAGAGGTGGTACCTTTTAGGGGCGGGTGGCCGGGACCCCCGTGAGGGGGATGGCAAGGGGGTGATGTGATGCCCTTGATAACAATGCAGGGGGCGTGACAGAGCCGGGAAGCGATGGCGCAATCCCCTGCTTCCTCTGATATGGGGGTGGGTGGTCGGGAATTCCCCCGTCGGGGGATGCAGGGGGGCTCAAATGACAAATAGCAAGGGACGTGACAGACATCCGGCAGGTGGCTGGCGCGGCCCTTGCTACCTATTTGAACCTCTTAAAGACCGGATTTTCCTTTTCATAATAGATTTATTTTGCAAATCGTTTTATAATTATAAGATAAGTGAATTCAATATGGGGAAAGAAATTAATGACAGAAACATTATTGCCCCAAACAACAGCATTTACACCACCAGCAAAAGCCGTAGTTCCACCTGCGCCGGGTGAGGTGATCACGAGTCTGTTGACTGGCAATACTTACACAATGGGCGATAAGATTGGAGAAGGATACTTCGGGGTCGTCTTTAGTTGTGTTGATTTCTGGGGTAATGATCTTGCCGCAAAGGTCTTGAAACCGACCGATACCTATGACCAAGTAAAGGCGTCAGCCGAAGCAGAGTTTAGGAAGCTTGTTGTTATGCGGCATCCGAACATCACATATATCTTCGACGCATTTGAGTACAGACATACATTCTATATTATAACAGAACGCTGCTATTGTCCGATTACGCAACTCTTTTCACTCGAAAACTTCAGTGGGCTAGTATGGTTAATGCCGATCGGACGGTGTTTACTGCAGGCGGTGCACTACATCCACCTCAACAAGTACGCACATCAGGACATACATTTGGGCAATGTATTCGCCGCTTTCATTAAGGATGAGATGTGTCCAACGGAACCGGGGGTAATCCAATTTAAGCTTGGTGACTTAGGCGTTGCAAAACTTTTCAACGAGTTGGACGTGACAAATACCCTTGCGGAGTGGATTCGTCCACCAGAAGCAATTGATTCTGCGGAGTTTGGACCTATTGATCACCGAATAGATATTTATCATATCGGACTGCTCCTTTTACAACTGGCATATTCTCAAGAGCTGCGCTTTTCACGTGACGAGATACTTGCAGGCCGACCAAGGGACATGGCGTTAAAACTTCCACCTCCATATAATTTTGCTCTTGAAAAAGCACTTCGTCGGCATGTAGCATACCGCACTGAATCAGCTATGGAACTCTGGCATGATATCTGTCAGTCCCAGTTGCCTATGATTCCAAGCGATAAAGAAAGTGGACAATGAATCGAACGATCATATTAATTCCAGGGACGTATTAATTCCAGGGACACCTATTAATTCCAGGGACGCCTTTATTAATTCCAGGGACGCCTTACTTATTTTCAAGACCATGAATGAAGTCAGTGAATGGACACTCTATATGAGACATCTAAAAGTCAGAAAATGGACGGTAAATTTTAGTAAACTGTTCCTACTTACAATTTTTATATATCTTGCATCCTGTATGAACTGGATCATGGAAAACCCATCCTTTGTCTTCCGTGAAATCATCCTCCGTCCCAGTTCCCTCACGGATGCAAATTTCATAATCGGTCTTGACGTTCAAAATCCTAACCGTTTCGACTTTACACTTAAGTCATTTGAATACATTCTTTTCCTTGACGATAAGGAAATAGGAACGGGCCAATTAGAAAAAGAAATTCTCGTTCATTCATTGTCAACGGCACAGATGCAGGTATTAGTCGCTGTAAAGCTCAAAGACCTGCGTGATATCCTGAAAACAATTAAAGCCGGACATGACCTACCTTACAGAATAAAAGGAAATGCCTCTATTGAAACAACCTTTGGCAGCCGCGACTTTCCTATATCTAGAGATGGACATACTGGACAGATGGATTTATAGCGACGTCTTACTAGTTCAAGGGAGGCCTTACTTATTTTCAAGACTAAGAATGAAGTCAGAAAATGAATTTTATAATTAATACATTTCTCGGCTTGGTTTCGATAATCTGTCTTTTATGCATAATCAACATTTATGGCACAAGTGCGGTTGGTTTTGTAATAGTGCTGGCTTTCGTCTTTATGTCGATTCTTATTATGATTATTGCGAACCGTAATTGCTGAGAACTTCCTGCACTAAATTGTTTGAAGATACTTTAAAAAAGTGTATAGTCCAAACACTAATAGAGAGGTTGGAAATGAAGGTTTATCTTCTAACTGAGACAATTTTTGGTGATTATTAGTAAAATAATAAACATCAAAAAATCAATGATAGTGTTTTTTGATGCGTAAATACTTGGAGACAGTGATAATCAGAAAGAGAGTAAATAGCTATGACTCATTCACTCGATCTTGCACAGTTAAAACTTAGACAAGCAGCTATTGAGATTAGATACGACAATGCCTACACATTATGGGACCGAGCAGGTCGTATTTGGTCACGTGCTAGTTCAGAATGGTCTAACTTGAAAATGATAGAAGCCGCTCCCAATATAACTAAATTCATTTTGAATGATCGGATGGAACTGCAAGTTAAACTTGATAGAGCACACCTTATCGATTTGAAAGCTAGTTCGAGCTTGAAAGAATTTATTGAAATTGCAGAAATATTTGTCGATATTGTAGCAATATCTCTGGACATTAGTAGGTTCACTCGTCTAGGATTTCGCCTTACGTATTACAAGAATTTTCCAGATAAAGCATCGGCTGCAAATGTTTTACTAGCTTGTAAGAAGTTAGTTGTTCCTGAGGGCAAGCATTTTAATATACAAGGAAAAGTATTGTTACCACGATATTCACTTTTATGGGAAGGTGAATCAACAGCAATCCAGGTAACGTTTGCAGCACAAGATAGAAAAATTGAGTTAGACATTAGCCCAGGAATTGAGGAATTAGAATCTGTACATATGGAAAAACATGAAATTGTTTATGATATAGATTATTACACTCTCAACCATATATCAAAGGGACAATTAAATGTGAAAGATTGGATTGAGCAAACATATCATCTAATAAAACGCGATAGTAGAGTCTTTATGGGTGTATAATATGGCTGAAGTTATAAGGCTTGATGAACCAACTATAAGATATAGTACTGATGCTACAGCAAGTGATAGAGTGCCTGTTATTGGAAAACCGAAGATCCAAACTTCTATAGACGATGTTCATGTGTCGAAAAGGAACATTTCTACAAATGAATTGTATCCACTTTCTTTTGAGCTTAAGCCGGAATTGGCTACGGCCTTGCGTCTTCTTGAAGAAGGAATACAGGAAATGAATGTCTCAGTCGCTATGCTTGAGGAAGGAGACTTATTGTCATCAGACGATGCATTGCAGCGTTTTCAAGCTCTGCTTCCTGAATTATTTTGTTGTCGTGATCTTGGGGATGGCTTCGGGGCTATAATTAATGCTGTATTCCATTCATTAATAAATTTACAAGGCAGTCCTGCTAACAATGAACAATTAAGGACTTTACGAAATATTATGAATCGAATTTCAACAGAACCTTTTATAGAATTTGAAGAAGCTGTTGCCGAAATAATGTTACTTGAGGATGTAGGTCTTATTACAGAACCGGAGCATTTCAAATTTGTAGCGGATTTTCTAATTGAATAAAGCTATTGTAGATACGACAATTCTTACCGATGTGCTCCTTAATTCCGGAGAAGCAAGGACATGGGCCAAGAAGGCTTTAGATTATTTTGATCAAACATTTCTCCCGGTATACGCTATCAAAGAATTTAAGAGTGGCCCTCTGAAGAATTTTGTCTGGATGCATAATAAGCTTGCAACAGTTGGCTCGTACGAAAAAGCGCTTGAAGCCCTTCAGGCAATGTCAAGAACTCCTAAACGTTATACAACAAGTACAGCAATACAAGCTCTTAAAGAGGCTTCCAGGTCAATTGGTAAACTATGCCCGGCTATCCTTGCAAAAAAGTATGGTGAAAATGTGTCCTTAGACAAAATATTGTGTGACGAATTAAGGATTGCGTTGAAAGTTGTTATATTTCGGTCTTGGAAAAGAAGACGGCAAATATCGACTGATATTATTCAACCTCTCCCATGCTATAAAGAGGTTATCCCTTATGAAAAACGCGGACTGATTGAGCTTGAGCCTAAAGAATGTACAAAATCTGGCGATTGCGCTATGGCTTCTTTGTTGAAGACTAGACCAGATGAGCTACGTTTAATGAGGGAAGCCATTGTGAACTCAGACAAACCAGAAAACAAACGTCGTGCAAAAGTATTACGCCATTTGTATCGGACACCCAAGCTTCAAATTGAGGATAAAGACTGTAGAAGCTTAGGTGATGCTATTTTTGTTTTTCTTGCCAACAAGGATACAGTGATATTGACTACTAATATTTCAGACCATGTTCCCATGGCTAATGCCTTGGGGAAGAGAGCTCTTAGCCCAAGCCAGATCCTTATTAAGGAAAAGTAAAAAATATCATTTCGTACCTGTATATTCGCTCTGGATCTATACTTTCACTTGGGCAATCCGTTTTATGGGTAGATTGATTTTGAATTCTATTTTAAGCTAAGCTTCTATTTGTAATCTTCAATTATAATCATGTGTGAGTTGTACCAACTTGTGGGTACAACAAAGTCCAGGATTAATCTAATTATTATCAAGATCATCTGCAAGAATTACGATGTGAAGTTTTGCATATTAGTTCAAAAGACCGAATCATCTCTTTCAAATAAGCTGTGATCTTATGAACCCTGGGCAAAACCCTCAGTCAAGAATAAATAGGTACTATCATCCCGCTTAATTGTTTCTTGAGATATGCAGGAACGGCATTGTTGGTTGATTCAAGGAGAACATCAGGTAGACCACCGAAAACCTGACAGGCATGTTTGAGTACCCGGTCATCCCAGAAGGAGTTTATAGCGCTTCCGGTTAATTTTTCACAAGTGAAGGCCGGAATCAATCCCCCAAGTTTGTTGACTATCCAGCGATTGCCGATACTGACTACCAGTTGGCTGGTATGGGGATCTTTGAAAACGGATTTCTCCGATAGCGGTGTATTTCGTCTATTGAGCAGCAGCCAGGCAAGCGATACCATGTCATTCGCCACAACGGATTCTGACGCAATTATCAAGCCGAAATCCGGCTGACAGACATAGCCTTTATCCGGGCCGTGTGTCGTGAGAATCTTGTCTGCTGCGGTAATGACAAGCCGCTGCTTTGTATGCAGGGTTTCAGCGGTATTCCCTTCCGCCGTCTTTTCCTGCAAGGTGGATGCGTCATGATGGTATTCCAGACGTGTGTCGGAGCGCCAATAGCCTACGACAGCCTTCAGGCCTAATGTGCTGCCTGTCAGGATATGGCGGCCGCAACGGGGCATGAGAATGATGTGATCAACATCCTTGAGTATTGCAGGCATCATGGGGCCGCGCTTCCAGTGGGTACCGACGGCAAGTGTGTCTTCATAAAAAGAATTCCAACCGTCTTCCTCGAAACAATGCAACTCACCGCCAACTACCTGGACCGCACGGGCCATGCCGGAAACCGCCATCAAACGGCGTGTACTGCCCGAAAATCCTTTGGGTGAAAGTTTCACGTATTCTATGCCGGCCATGTCACCCACAATCACCCAGCGCGCTCCTTTATCCTTGAGAAGCTCAATCATGGCGCCAACAGCAACTGGGCTTGTCGTCGCCGGATAGGGGTTGCCTGAGTTATGGGCCAATTTGATGAAAACGGTATCGCCTTTGGATAACCAGGAGAAATCGGTAGCTGCTTCTGCTGCGTCACGAACCGCCGCCTTTATAGCCTGTTCAGGGGCGGTGTTAATCACCC
>DIEQ01000113.1 GCA_002418705.1 Mageeibacillus sp. UBA5770
CTGACTTGCCTCGGAGGAAAAACTATTTGAATATTCTTTTACACGACACCAAAGGTAAGGCCATTCATAGTTGAGTTCTCCCCTCGTTTTTTTGATTTGGCATAAATCTCAAACCAATCAGGGCTCAACTTTAAATCTTAATTTAGACAAGAGTGTCAATTTATTAAAAATTTAAATTAGGGTTTCTCAGTGGTGTCCATACCTCCAGCAAGTAAAACTCCGCCGTCAATCACGATTTCGGCTCCGGTGGTATAGCTGGAAGCATCCGATGCTAAGTAGATCGCTGCACCAACGATTTCGTCGGGCTCACCAATTCGTCCCATGGCAGTTACACTGGCCATGTCTTTTTTACCCTTTTCNNTCTGCAGGGGGAAGATGAAACCAATGGGAATTAAGCATCTTTGTGCTGATCGGTCCAGGAGCAATGGTATTCACCTGTATATTAAAAGGTGCCAATTCCATGGCAAAAGCTTTCGTAATCATACGGACTCCGGCCTTGGAAATACTGTAGATGCTCGCTCCTGGCTCAGGCTTGACCCCATCGACAGATGCAATATTGATTATTTTTCCGTTGCGCTGTTTCTTCATGATCCTGGCAACAGCCTGGCTCGTGAAATAAAGCCCCCTTAGATTTAGATTCATGATTGTTTCCCAGAGCCGCTCATCTGTTTCGAGTACACCACCCATAGCTGGAGAGGTGCCGGCATTGTTAACCAGAACATCAACCTTGCCAAATTTCTCCATCACAACGCCAACCATTTTGTTGATTTCTTCCAGCTTGCCCAGATGTGACTGTAGGGGAATGGCTTCACCGCCGAAAGCCTTGATTTCAGAAACATTCGCTTCCAGATCGTTGATTTTCCGGCTAGTGAGTACTACCTTCGCGCCCGCCTTGGCAAATCCCAAGGCCATCGCTTTGCCAAGTCCTCGGCTGCCCCCTGTCACAATCGCTACTTTACCCTCTAAAGAAAATTTTGAAAGATCGAACATATTTATTTATAATCTCCCTAACTCGTGCAGCTTGGCTTGTGATGATCAATGTTCATTTAATATTCCTCGAAGTATTACCTCAATATTCTGTTCTATTATACTTTCGAGATCGAATTTCTTCTTTTCCTTGAACCAGTATCCCAACCAATGACACATGGCGATAATCAGAAAAGTGGTGACATTCGGATCTATATGTTTACCCACCGCATGGACTTTTTTTAGTTCATCCTTAATTAGATGAAATATAGCCTGCTCCTTTTTTAAAAGCTTTTGCTTGTTTATGCCGGTTAATTGATGCCTTTCCCTAAGAACAATCCCCCGGAAATCTCTATCTTTATTAATAATATTGGCATAGGCCAAGATCAGCTTTCTAAGGGATTCTTCTTGATTCAGTTTTTGTCCATAACTCTCTTTGACTCTTTTCTTCATTTCAATAAAGAGGTCATCTGTCTTCTTGATTAAAACGTAAGCCAGAATTTCTTCTTTCGTTTTAAAATAATGATACACACCCGCTTTGCTGATCCCTGCCTTTGAGGCAATATCCTGCAATGACGCTATCTGATACCCTTTTTCAGCGAAAATCTTTGCGGCGTATTTCGCTATATAGTCTCTTCTTTCTTGTTCGCTTAATCTAAGCATGCTCTGCTTCCCTCGTCATTAATAACGTCTATAGCATCACGGCCATTTCGGAGAAATGAAAATTCGATCGGTCGTTCAGGCTGCCGTAATCACCTAAATAATTATTGACAAAGCCATCACCATTACTTCATACCCAGTTACATTTTCTTAACGCGTTCCCGATCAATCTTGCCCGCTGTGTCTTTCGGCAGGTTTTCGACAAAAAGGACGTACCTGGGTTTCTTATAGCGGGCAATTCTAGCAACCACATGGTCGATCAGTTCCTGGGCGCTAACCTGTTTCCCCTTTTTCAGAACACAGACAGCCTTGACTGCTTCCCCCCACTCCGCATCAGGAACCCCGAAGACACATACTTCCTCGATTCCACTATGACTAAGAATTGTCTGTTCTACTTCCGCCGGGTACACGTTTTCGCCGCCGGACTTGATGAGTTCCTTTTCCGGTTTTCTTCCATTGTACCACATGAATCCTTCTTGATCAATGCGCCCCAAATCACCCGTGTGGTGCCATCGGTTACGAAAGACGTAAGCTGTTTCCTTCTCCAGATGCCAATAGCCCTGGAGTACGGAAGCTGAATGCACGCATATCTCGCCCTGAACTCCAGCGGAGACTTCCTGGTCCTTATCATCGAAGATGGCTACCCGTGTTAAGATCGCCGGCAACCCGATACTACCAGGTTTTTCTTTGATGTCCCCTCCGCATATGGGCATAGCCTCGGCTTGACCGTAGACTGTGTAAAAGGTCGCCTGAGGATTTTTTTTAAAAAAGCGTTTAATATTGTCCGGGCTGTCTAGCCACCCGATTCCCCTTAAGCTGGGCGTCTCAATGGACGACTTATCCTGCGCATCCAGAATTGCTGCAAGCATGGGCGGAAATGTCCCAAAAAAAGTCCCCTGTTCTTCAACAGTTAGTTTCAGAACAAGCAGAGGGTCGAAGCGGTCTAGGATGACATTCTTTCCTCCTTGATGCATAACGGCGATGGTCGTGCTGAATCCACCAATATGAAATAAGGGCAGGAGGCCTATATGGCAATCATCGCCGTTTAGTTTAGCGATCTGTGCCATCTGCAATCCGGCAGCGAGAATATTCGTATGGCTTAGTACGCTGCCTCTCGGTTTTCCGCCCACGGCTGCCGTATAAATGATCAGATATGCGGTACCGCCCGAAACTGCTTCCGGGTTTGCTATCCTACCGTCCAGCAATAGCGTCCCGAAAGGTATGCAATCGCTTTCCTTTTTTTCCGCTTTGAAGACATAGTGCTGTTTTATGGAACCTACCGTTCGGCAGGCTTTGAGCGCAAGTTCCTTGTGTTCCTTGCTGCTGAATACATATTTTGGTTCTGTGTCTTTGAGGATGTACTCAACCTCTCCTTCACTCAGTTTGTAGTTTACAGGCACTACGATAGCGCCTATTTTTGCCGCAGCTCCGCACAGGGTCATAAAATCGTCGCAATTGTTCGCAAGAACGGCAACTCGATCGCCTACTTTGATACCTTCGTTCATGAGACCGTTGGCGCACTGATCGCACAGAATTTGATAAGTCTTGAATGATATGCGGTCCTCTCCGTAAACGATTGCACATTTTTCCAGATATAAACTGGCATTGCGGACGATCATATCGTAAATAGTAAAATTACAACTATCCATATTTGTACCTCTTGACACTGCTGTCCAAATTACCCCAA
>DIEQ01000092.1:0-272 GCA_002418705.1 Mageeibacillus sp. UBA5770
TCATCAAGGTCGAAAAGCTCTCCGTCAACACGCACGCGGGCAAATCCCGATTTGCGGAAGTCATCAAATACTTTCGTATATTCACCTTTGCGGCCGCGGACTACAGGGGACATTATCACAAGCCTTGTCCCTTCCGGATAGGAAAGTAAAGTGTCCAGTATCTGGTCTATGGACTGCGAGGAAATCTCCTTCCCGCAGTTAGAGCAGTGAGGTACGCCGACTCTGGCATACAAAAGTCTCAGATAGTCATATATCTCGGTAACCGTTCCTAC
>DIEQ01000092.1:331-45735 GCA_002418705.1 Mageeibacillus sp. UBA5770
GCTTCTCCATCTGTCCGAGAAACTGTCTTGCATAGGAAGACAGCGACTCAACGTATCTTCTCTGTCCCTCTGCATATATCGTATCAAATGCAAGTGATGACTTGCCGGAACCGGACAGGCCGGTAAGAACCACAAGCTTATCACGCGGTATATCGAGATCTANNATTCTTTAAATTATGCTCCCGCGCACCGCGGATGCGAATAAACTGTTCCATCAAATAAACCCACCTTAATTTCAAAAATGCCCGTTTTTTTGTAGTTATGAGATTTAAGTCTATCATATTCAAAAACTATTCGGTGTACCAAGGCGTGATTTGGGAGAAATTTAACATTTTGTTCTCTTTAGGACTTGCGGGCATCGCAGACCTATGGTATCATTTTTCTTGCGCCGATTCAGGTTGCATGCCAACGGCCCTATGGTCAAGCGGTTAAGACNNAGTTCGATTCTCCTTAGGGTCACCACAAAAGCATCCACACATCGTGGGTGCTTTTTTCATACCCATATGCGGTTTCTGTCAGCAGCGAAAAACCGCGGCAGCCTTACGGTACCGCGGTTGATTTACATTTCATATCCGGTAATCCACCTGCAGGATAATTTATCTAAAATCTTCCACAGGCTTTTCACGGGCTTCCATACTGATATAACGCCTTCTTTTCCGGACACACTTGTACGCAGGACGCATAATACGCCCGCCTGATACGAGTTCTTCGATTCTGTGCGCGCTCCATCCGGCGACGCGGGCAGCTGCAAAGATCGGGGTAAACAGCTCAGGAGGTATCCCCAGCATTGTGTATACAAAGCCGGCATAGAAGTCAACGTTGGCACACACGATCTTGTCATTCTTCTTAACGTTTCTGAAGACTTCAGGTGCAAGCCTTTCGGTAATCGTATAGAGCTCATATTCTTCTTCACGTCCGGACTCATACGCAAGCCCTCTGGCATAGTCACGAAGAAGCTTTGTGCGCGGGTCAGATACGGTGTAAACGGCGTGGCCTATACCATAAATCAAGCCTGATTTATCGAAGGCTTCCTTCTTCAGGATCTTGGTCAGATATTCACAGATCTCCATCTCGTTTCTCCAGTTTGAAACGCTGTTCTTGAGATCCTGCATCATAGCGTATGCCTTATTACTGGCGCCGCCGTGCTGAGGGCCTTTCAACGAACCAATGGCTGCTGCAATAACAGAATATGTATCTGAACCGGAAGAGGATACGGCATGGGTTACAAAGGAGGAGTTGTTGCCGCCGCCGTGTTCTGCATGCAGGACAAGTGCCAAATCAAGGATTCGCGCTTCGAGATCAGAGAATTGACCGTCAGGACGGATCATATGCAGGATGTTCTGAGCAGTATTGTATTCCGGCACCGGAGAATGCAGAAACAGACTCTGTTTATCAACATAGTGACGCTTTGCCATGAAGGCATGTGCAATGAGCACAGGGAATCTGGCTATCAGTTCAATGCACTGGCGCAGAACATTCTCGATATCGAGGGCATCCGGATTCTTATCATATGAATACAGAGCCAGAACTGATCTGGCCAGTTTATTCATGATATCCGGGCTTGGAGCCTTCAAGATCATATCTTCAGTAAAGTTATGAGGAAGGTCACGGACAGATACCAGCAAGTCATTAAACTGGGCAAGCTGATCTTTTTTCGGAAGTTCACCGAAAAGAAGCAGGTAAGCCGTTTCTTCGAATCCAAAACGTCGGTCTTCATAGAATCCCGAAACGATATCTGAAATCTCAATACCCTGATAAAACAAGCGTCCCTCAACCGGAATACGCTCTGCGTCGTCAACGATATACGACATAACCTCACCTACTTCGGTGAGACCGACCAGAACACCTGTACCGTCGTCGTTGCGAAGTCCGCGCTTAACATTATATCTCTCATACAGAGAGGACTCAATTTTAGATTTAGCTGTTGATTTGCTCGCAAGCTCTGAAATTATTTTTGCAGAATCTTTGGGATCAAGATGCATATACACTCCTCCTATGCAAGAACATGGCGTCAGGACTGAAGACGGGTGTAGTTAAGTAATCCACCAGCCAGAAGAATCTGGGCCTGACGGTCAGATACGGAACAAATGACATCGAACGAGTATCCCTTAGTGCGATTAGTGACTGAAACAGGATTTCCTTTCACTGCACCAAGGATTTGTTCTCGTGCATTAGGGATCTCAAGTTCATCGAGCATATCTATTCTATCATAATCCTGAGGATCTGAGAAAGTAAGGGGAAGAATTCCGTTGTTGATCAGATTTGCCATATGAATACGGGCAAAAGACAACACAATGACTCCCTTCACCCCTAGCTGGAGCGGCGCTAAAGCTGCATGCTCGCGGCTTGAACCCTGTCCGTAATTGGATCCTCCGACGATAAATCCTCCGCCGTTCTCCTTGGCACGTGCCGGGAAATCCGGATCCGACGGCGTAAGGCAGTAATCCGCCAGGTACGGCACATTGGATCTGTACGGCAGCAGCTTTGCATTAGACGGCATAATATGATCCGTCGTTATGTTGTCGCCCAGCTTGACCAGTGTCTTTCCTGCGACTGAATCCGGCAAAGTGACGTTTATCGGGAATGGCTTGATGTTAGGTCCGCGGATAACTTCTACATCTTCATCGCTTTCGGCAGGCATAACAATAAGATTATCATTAACATAGAAATGGTCCGGCATAGAAATCACGGGCGGTTCACCATAGGCCGAAGGATCCGTAACGACGCCTGTGATAGCCGCAATTGAAGCGACTTCAGGGCTGACAAGATAAATATTGGCAGAGGCGGTACCCGAACGCGCATAGAAATTTCTGTTGTTTGTCCGAAGCGATACTGCATCCGTCCTTGGTGATTGTCCCATACCGATACAAGGGCCGCATGCACACTCAAGTATTCGTGCGCCGGCAGTAATCATGTCAGCAAGTGCGCCTGATTCGGCCAGCATTGTGAATACCTGCTTAGAACCGGGGGCAATGACAAGGGACACATCCGGATGAACCGTCTTCCCTTTTAGAATCGCAGCAACTTTCAGCATATCCATAAGGGATGAGTTCGTGCATGAACCTATGCACACCTGATCGACCTTGAGTCCGGTAATATCTGTTACCGAAACAACATTATCCGGCATGTGCGGCTTTGCGACCATTGGTTTCAGGGATGCAAGATCAATCGAAATCACTTCGTCGTAAACGGCATCTTCATCCGGCAAGAGTGAAATCCAGGCATCCTCCCTGCCCTGAGCGGACAGAAAAGCTTTTGTTACTTCATCAGATGGGAAAATGGAAGTGGTCGCACCGAGTTCGGCGCCCATATTGGTAATCGTAGCGCGCTCCGGAACAGACAAAAACGCAAGCCCGTCACCGGCATACTCCACAATTTTGCCGACTCCGCCCTTAACAGAGAGGATCCTAAGAACTTCAAGGATGATATCTTTAGCTGAAGTCCAGGCTGAAAGACGCCCGTGAAGATCAATTCTGCATATTTTAGGCATGCTCAGATAATAAGGGCCGCCGCCCATGGCAACGGCTACGTCAAGCCCGCCGGCGCCGATGGCCAGCATACCAATACCGCCGCAGGTCGGCGTATGGCTGTCAGAACCGAGGAGAGTCTCCCCGGGAACACCAAATCGTTCAATATGCACCTGATGGCAGACACCATTACCGGGCCTCGAAAAACGAATTCCATGCTTCTTGGTAACTGTCTGTATGTATTTATGGTCGTCTGCATTCTCGAAACCGGATTGGATCGTATTATGGTCGATATATGCAACAGACAACTTAGTCTTTACGCGCGGAACACCGATCGCTTCAAACTGGAGATACGCCATCGTACCTGTGGAATCCTGTGTCAATGTCTGATCGATACGGATCGAAATCTCTGACCCGACCTTCATCTCTCCTGAAAGGAGATGGTCACGGATAATTTTCTGTGAGATTGTTAACCCCATTAATCGGTCCTCCTTAATGTATTCTTCGAAGACTTATTATCGGTCAGAATGTGTATCTTTGTCAAGTTGAACCAGCAATATAAAATACCCATTTTGCAAGAAACTCATCACGTTCTTGCAAAATGGGTTAAAAAGCACAAAAACTCTGCATCAATTCAGTGAATTTAACCGATCTGAATTTTACCTTCCGGATAGATGTTGGTCATCTCCTTAGTTTCCCGCATTGCCAGGCTGAGCGCGAAAGTAACCGGGCCGACACGGCCGATAAACATGACCGGAATCATAAAGATATGACTGAGTGTTGTAAGTGCCGGTGTCTGTGCAGCAGACACCCCGACGGTGCCAAAGGCAGATGCAGCTTCAAACAGGAGATCCAGATATTCCAGCCGACCATTATGAAGAGCAGTTGCTTCTGTAAACGAAAGAACCATCGATAACATAATCATTAAGCCCATTCCAAGAACAAAAATAGCTACAGCACGCTGAACAGGAACGCGGGAAATCTGATGTTTGCGAATGATAATTTCATCACGTCCCCTGATACCCGAAAATATCGAATGAAGCAGCAGCGAAAAAGTAGTGACCTTAATTCCGCCTCCTGTTGAACCGGACCCGGCACCTATGAACATCAGAAATACAGAGAAAAGCTTCGTTCCTGCATTCATATTTGACATATTTATTGTGTTAAAGCCAGCGGTACGCATAGTGACTGATTGAAAAAAAGCAGCCAGCGGCCTTTGCCATTCAGGCAGCGTACCCATCGCCTGTACACCTTGGTTGTTCCACTCCGCAAAAAGGAAGAACACGGTTCCCGAAAAAAGCAGAAAAAAAGTAATGGCAAGAACAATCCTGCTGTGAAGCCGCAGAGTTTTTGTTTTACGGTAATTGAAAAGATCTCTCCAGACAATAAAGCCGAGACCGCCGCATATGATCAGAAATGCTGTGGTAAGAACGACCACAGGATTGCCTGTATATGCTGTAAGGCTTGAGTAGGGACCGGATGCTGTATCTCCCATAAGATCAAATCCGGCGTTGCAGAAGGCTGATATTGCCTGAAAGGCAGCACGTGAAAGTCCGCCTGACCATCCAAACTGAGGAACAAACTGGGTAGAAAACAGGATAAATCCTGCAAATTCAAACGCAAGAGTCGTTAGAATTATTGATTTAACCAGCTGCGGTAATTCCATAAAAGAAAAACTGCCGGAAGATTCCTGTGCCAGGACTCTTGCGCGAAGACCTACTCTTTTACGGGCAAGATTCAAGAAAAATGTCGTAATTGTAACAAGGCCCAGGCCGCCGATTTGAATCAGGCAAATAATTACGATCCGGCCAAACGCGGTAAAATGTGTGGCGGTATCGACAACGACGAGACCTGTTACGCAAGTTGCTGAAATTGTTGTAAAAATAGAATTAATTAACCCGAGGCTAATACCATTCTGCGACGAAATCGGAAGCATTAAAAGCAGCGTCCCGACAAGGTCGACAAGCAGGAAGCTGGAAACAATAACTCTGGCCGGTTTGTCAAAAAACCACTTTATAAATGCATGCAATCTTCTCTTTTTGACTAGCATATCAGGTACGCACCATCTCTTTCCAGATGCTCTCAAGGCTCTTTCTGGTACATACCATCATAATCAGATCGCCTGCATGCATGACGGTCGATCCATCGGGAGTGATAACCTGTCCCTCATTCGTTGTTATGACGACTACGCGCGAGCCTGGAATAAATTCATAATCAAGGAGGTTCTTATTGCAGGCTTTTGAAATAGGTGAAAGATGAAATTCAATTAAGACACGATCCGTATTCAGGACCTCATGAACGATTTTAAGTCCGAGATAATCAATTTCCTGTTCTATCATCTCCGCAAGAACCTTAGTTCCGGAAAATGACTTATCTACCCCAAATCTTTCCATGACTTCAAGATTTCGGGGGTTATTAACGCGGGCTAGAGTGACGGGGACATGAAGATGGCGTTTGGCTACCTGACAGGCAATCAGATTATTCTCATCTTTACCGGTAAGTGCGATAAGCATATCTGCGCCATGGCAAAGAGGCTCGAGCACGGCAGCATTGGTCCCGTCACCATGTACGACAACAACCGTTAATTGATTGGCTATTCGCGCAGCAGCCGTTTCGTCCTGTTCAACAATAATAATTTCATGTTCACGGGTAAGTTCACGAATCAGATAGTAGGCAACTTTTCCTGCTCCAATTATGACAAGCTTCATAATCCACCCCAGTCTGACCGGCTTACAGAGAAGCCAGAATCAGTTTGTCTCCTTTTTCAATCTTCATATGCGGAAGAGCCAGAATCATGCGGCTATTACGGATTACTCCAAAAACATGCCTGGCATCAGTATCTTCTATTTCACGAATCTTGCAGCCGATAACTTCGCCGTCTGCCTGAAGCAGAGTAAACTGTACCGTCTCACCCATAATATGATGGGCATTGAAGTCCATCTGGAACTCAATGTCACGGTCTTCGAGTTCACGCATAAAGGCGTCAACGGTAAGTTCAGGTGATGAAATCGTTACAAAGCCGGCGGCATCAAATATGTGGAGTCCATGAACGTCGAAAATCCGTGTAATAACGTGCTTGACGTTGAAAATATCGCGTGCAATCTCAGATGCCATGAGATTCTGGTTCTCGCTTTCGCTCAAGGCACAGACTGCATCAGCCGTCTCAATTCCGGCCTCACGCAAAATATCAATATCGATAATGACGCCGGTAACGGTAATAACACTGATATTTTTGCTGCTGGCAACATTCTCCGCATTCGGATCAACCAACACAACATCATGTCCCGCAGAAATGAGTCGTCGAACGAGTAATAAACCTGCTCTGCTTGCCCCCAAAACGATGACCTGCATAACTAAACTCCTCCTTCTTTAAGGTTCTTATATAAGAAACCTTCAGAAAAAATTACTGATTCCTTTGATTGCTGACAACATATCCGAGAATTGACGCCGCTGATGAAGCATTCAGAGATTCTGCTTTTCCGGGCATCGGTATTTTGACAAGAAGGTCACACAAATTTGTACACGTATCAGATAGCCCTCTTGCTTCGTTTCCAATAAAAAGAGCACAAGGGAAAGTACATGCCGCGGTCGGCAAAGACTTCCCCTTCAAGTGCGATGCAATCAATTGTACTCCCATTTTTTTAAATTGGAAGCATATTTCCTCGATTGTTTTGTAAAATATAATCGGAATATGAAAACAGGAACCCATTGACGAACGGATTGCCTTTTCATTGAACGGGTCGACTGTTCCGCCGACAATCAGTACAGCTGTAAAATCAAATGCATCAGCCATTCGAATCATCGTACCAAGGTTACCGGGATCAGCGGTCTCTTCACAGACCAGATAAATATCCTTGCCTCTTACAGGTATCTCACCCGACACCAGCGGTGATTTGACAACCAGCGCGACTCCCTGAGGATTTTTGGTGCTTCCGAGCTTATCAAAAAGAACAGCCGGCATGGAAAGCAGCTGCACGTCATCAGAAAAAGTAAAACGCTCGCACCAATCTGCTACGAGCGCTTCTTTTTCAGAAGAAAACAATATCATAATGGGTTTAAAGCCTGAGATGAGTGCGTCTTCACAAAGGCGTACACCTTCGAGAAATACGACTCCGTCGCGCTGTGCATTCTTCCTGTCATGGAGAGAACGCACATAACGGTATTGCGTATTTTCCTTACTGGTAATGGTTCGAATCTGCGTCATACAGAATTAACGAACCGACTTCGCCTGCTCGCAAAGAGCGGCAAATCCCTTGGGATCTGTGATGGCGATATCAGAAAGAACCTTACGGTCGAGTGCGATATCAGACTTCTTAAGTCCATCCATCAGACGGCTGTAAGAAAGGCCATTAATACGGGCAGCCGCATTAATACGCTGAATCCAAAGCTTTCTGAACTCTCTCTTTTTGGCTTTGCGGTCACGGTAAGCATAAACGCCGGACTTCATGACAGCCTGGTTAGCAACCTTAAACAGCTTGCTCTTGTGTCCGAAGTAACCCTTTGCCTGCTTTAAGATCTTATGGTGACGCGCTCTTGTGCGCATACCTCTTTTAATTCTTGCCATTGAAAAAAACCTCCTGTTATCTCTTCATCATGCGGCCCGATTTATTGTAAATGCAGGGCAGCTTTATTGCATCATATTAAATCAGGGTTTACATGTAAGGGATCATGGCCTTGATGATCTTCGTGTTAGGTCCGGAGGCAACAAGGGAGTGACGTAAGTGTCTCATTCTCTTAGAAGATCTTTTGCTCAGGATGTGGCGGCGGAAAGCCTGTGAATACATAATTTTACCGGTACCGGTTACCTTAAATCTTTTCTTTGATGAGCTGTGAGTTTTCTGCTTGGGCATGTTCGATTCCTCCTATGGTTAAATTCAGTTCTTTTTCGGGGCGAGGTACATGACCATGTTCCTACCCTCAACCTTGGGTGCTTTCTCAACTTGACCGTTCTCCGCACAGATCTGTGCAAATTTGTCCATTAGAGCATACCCCTGGCTCTGATATGCCATTTCACGTCCGCGGAACTTAATAAGTACCTTAACACGGTCTCCATCCAGCAAAAAGCGTATTGCATTCTTCGTCTTGACGTTCAGATCGTGATCCTCTGTTGTCAGCTTCATACCGATTTCTTTGACTTCAGTCACTTTCTGATTCTTACGGGCTTCTTTTTCTCTCTTGGCCTGCTCAAAATTGAACTTACCGTAGTCCATAATTTTGCAGACCGGGTTATCCGGGTTGTTGGCTATCAGTACAAGGTCAAGGTCCTGATCTTCTGCACGTCTTCTTGCTTCCACAATCGACACTACACCGATCATACTTCCATCTGACTCGATTAATCTGACTTCCTTAAAACGGATTGCATCATTCATTTGTTGCCCGTTGCTTGGTCTTCCGATAGGAATGCACCTCCTCTATACAATAAAAAATGGAGCGAATTTACATCCGCTCCACAAAACCGGAATACTCCGGGTTCTTGTGTATGTAAACCTCTTCACAAAGTTTGAGGTGAGAAGCGGATGCTCCTTCTTGCTATGACGTATGTATGTTACATGCTTGAGGCAGTTCTGTCAATAAGAAATCACTTTTTTATGCCATTTTTCGAATTAATACCTGGTTATTACCCGAAAAATTCCTTAGTTGCCGTCTTCTTTAACATATTGCATTATAAAATTCAAAATATAAGCACTGTCTTCAGGATATTCACATTCAAACTCAATTTCCTTGAGTGATGCGACTTCGAGAATCTTGGAAAAACCGATAAGAGCGGAAAGCATGCTGTTTGTAACGATGCGGTCGCCGTCTTCGGTTATAATTGTTACTTGTCCCTTACATGATTGAATCATTTTTTGAAAAGCATTAATATCAACATTAAATAATTTCATAATTTATCTCCTTATAAAGCCTTTTTATTTAATTAATCTTAGTATATAGCAGGAACAAAATTGCGACAAGTGTTGGTGTTTGATAATAAATCCTGTGTTTATAAAAGTATTAAGAATATTGGGTTAATTATTTTAGCAATTTGAAATCAAAATTAATCCTATCTATATTTATGCTGCCTTTTGGCGCTTTACCTTCAAATATTGATAATAAGTTTTTTGTTAGTATTTTGGGCGAACCTGTCATTGTGTCATTTGTACTCCCTGCAATATGTGGAGTTATTGTAACATTATCAAGTGTAACAATCGGATAATCTGCAGAAGTTGGTTCAACATTGAAGACATCAAGAGCTGCGCCCATGATTTTTTTCTCTTTTAGTGCTATGTAGAGTGCATCTTCGTCAACCAATCCCGAACGAGATATATTAATCAGATACGCCCCCGACTTCATCTGATCTATTTCATTTTTCCCTATCATATGAAAAGTATCATCCGTTAATCTCGAATGTATGCTCACAATATCTGATGTCTGAAGCAAATATTCAAGTGAAACCAAAGTAATACCTAAAGGACTCAATTCAGCTTGATTTGAGTACGGATCAAATCCAATAATAGATACGCCAAAACCAGACAATCTTTTAGCTACTGATTTTCCAATTTCCCCTAATCCAATAAGTCCGACTATTTTATCAGTAAGGCTATTAATTTGTCCTGCATTGGTATAATCATGATGCCAAATTCCTTTCTTGAGATCACAATGACACCTCGATATATTTCTTGTTTCGGCTAAAATCATGCCAATTGTAAAATCAGCAACTGCATTTGCTGTTCTACCCGGGGTGTTTATACACAAAATATTCTTTTCATTTGCATACTCTATATTAATATTTTCAGTCCCCCCCCTCAGAACACAAATAATTTTTAAATTTTTACATGAGTCAATTAATTTTTTCGTTACGGTACAGAAATGAGTTATTATAATATCCGCATTTTCACAAGCTTCAAAAACTTCCGGGGTAGGTTCAATAGATTCCACTCCGCTGTTTTCTATCATTAAATTTATTTCTTGCATTTTTTCACGGGGTTCATTCTTTAGCCATTCAACAAAAGATACCTTGGCACCATGTTCAGTCAAAGATTCCAAACCATTTTCCATGAAATTTTTTGAGATCCACAAATCGCATATTGCCGTTATCTGCATAAGAAATACTCCTTTATATGACTGATTGAATTGATTGACAATTTAATGAAACACAATTTGTCTCTATTTTATAAATAGTGACTGTGTTCCAAATATTTCTAGATGTTTACCAACTATTTCTGCAATTGCCTTTGATGCTGTATTGGTAATATCGCTCATTTGCAATTTTCTATTTTCACTGATAAGTTTTTGAACTGCCTCAACACCAGCAAGAGTCATGGCAGTGAAAAAATTAATTTTATTCATACCATGTAAAATAACGTGCTTATAGTCTTCAGGACGCATACCCGAACCGCCATGCATGACCAGTGGGATAGGAAGAGCATTGCGAATCGCCTGCAGCCTTTCCAGATCCAGACAAGGATTTCCTTTATATACTCCATGAACAGACCCTATCGCAATAGCTAAACAATCAATGCCGGTTTCCTTATAAAATAGAACAGCCTCATCTACCGTTGTAAAATCGCCGGCATCCGCTACATGTCCATCAGAAGGACCGTATTGACCGCCAACATGACCTATCTCAGCCTCAACACTCACATTACAGGCATGAGCGACCTCAACAACTTTTTTCGTCAGCGCAACATTCTCATCAAATGGCAGACTTGAACCATCTAGCATTACAGATGTAAATCCATAATGAATTGCTTTCATTATGGATTCGAAACAGGAAGCATGATCCAAATGTAAAGCAACAGGTACTGAGCTGTTCTTACATCTGTCGACTAGATATTCCATAAAATGATCCACACCTTGAGAATCGAAGGTTAATTCCATAACCATTAAAATTACCGGAACATTTTTTTCTTCTGCAGACATTAAAATTGCTTCTGTAAATAGGTGGTCCATTGTATCAAAAGCCCCTACTGCATATTTTTTTTGAATACTCTCACTTAATACTTCATTCATTGTTACTAATGGCATCGATATTCTCCTTTAGTCTTTATGCTGTTATTGGTTTATCATTTCATCCGATTCATAATCCCTTTTGCCATAGAATGAGGCCGTCCGGACAGAAATTTTCAACTTCTGACAAGACGGCCACCTTTGAGAAGGTATTTAGAGTTCATCACAAAGGAGAAAATGAGAACCCTAATTAAAAACGGTTAATTTCCAACTTTATTAACCATTTCTAATACTAACTCCACTTTCAAAACACCTCACAATAAATGCTATCACGTGTGCAAATACAAGGTGCTGTTTTATGCTTTCTTTGGTAAATGTAATGCCTGGCCAAGGCTGTCAGCAACAGCCTCCATAAATGCTTCTGAGTATGTCGGATGTCCGTGGATAGCATCAGCGATTTCTTCGGCAGTTATTTCCATTTGCATTAATACCGCTGCTTCATTTGCAATTTCAGCAGTGCACGGTCCTATCATATGAACACCGAGAATCTCACCATATTTTTTATCCGTAATGATTTTTACAAATCCTTCGCCTTCTCCGGAAGCCAGCGCACGACCATTGGAGCCAAACTGAAAGCGGCCAATGCTGATGTCATGTCCTTCGCGCGCTTGTTTCTCTGTCAGTCCAACACAGCCGATTTCAGGTGTTGTATAAACACAGGATGGCACATGGCGCAAGTCTATCTTTTCCGAATGACCAAGAGCGTTTGCAGCAGCTACTTCGCCCATTTTGAATGCAACATGGGCCAGCATCATCTGTCCATTTACATCTCCCGGTGCATAGAGCCAATCAACACTCGTTTGCATATTCCTGTTAGTTTTTACACGCCCGCGATCCAACTCAATATCAATTTCCTGTAATCCGGACAAGTCCGGGCAACGTCCGATCGATAGTAAAGCTTTCTCACATTGGACAGCTCCAACCTTGTCGGTATTCAGCTGCAGTCCGGTTTGTATTTCCTCAATGTTGAGAAGTTTAGTTGATGTGGAGATCTTTATACCTTGTGATTCCAAAGCCTTTTTCATCAAATTGGAGATATCCTCATCCATCAGCGGCAGAACCCGTTGTTCCAGTTCAATCACATGGACCTTACTTCCCAGCCGATTGAAAACCGTCGCCATTTCCAGACCAATCACGCCGCCGCCGATTATGGCCAGGTTCGCTGGTATTTCCTTTAAATCAAGAATCTCATCGCTTGTGAGGACGAGGGGACTATCGATACCGGGTATTTTTACTCTTGATACAGTCGAACCGCCGGCATATATGACCTTTTCGGTCTTAAGTACTGCCTCATTATTGACGACAACTGTCTTATCCGGCTTAACAACACCATGCCCATAAAAAATATCAACACCGTTGCTTTTCAGAAGTGATGCTATACCGCCTGTCAATTTCTTGACTACCTTGTTTTTCTCGTCTACCACTTTAGCCATATCGACTGTAAAAGAGGTATCGCTAAGGTTGACCCCTCTTTTCTGAAGTGCCTGGATATGACTGATCATTTCAGCGGTCTTTAAATAGTTCTTTGTTGGAATACATCCGCGATTAAGGCAAGTTCCGCCGACAGTATCTTTCTCAACAATGGCAACCCTGCCGCCCAGACGGGCAGCCTTAATTGCAGCTATATAACCTGCCGGACCGCCTCCGACCACAACAATATCATAGACTGCTTCTGCTGAAGCCTTTTTTCCCCCATTACCGGACGGCAGTTGGTTTGCATTTATCATTTTCCATTCATCTCCTGGCTTTTTTAACTAAAACATGCTGGATACCGAGTTGTAAACCTGCTTTTCGATCAACTCCAGATGATCAAGTCATCATTTCAAAAGGATTTTCTATTAGTGTTACAATTCGTTTAAGGAAAGCAGCTGCCTGTGCACCATCGAGTGCACGATGATCAAACGTTAAAGACAAACCCATCATCATGCGTTTTACGATCGTTCCATCATCATTCATAAACAGTTGCGGTGTAATGGCGCAGACGCCCAGGATCATACTTTCCGGTTGGTTAATGATCGGATTAAAAGACGTTACGCCAAACATACCAATATTTGAAATGGTGAAGCTGCCTCCGGTATAATCATCAGGCACCAATCCACCCTGACGTGCTTTGCCTGCTATATCCCGGGCTTGGGTCGATAATTCGCGTAATGTCAATTGATCAGCATTTCGTAAGACCGGTACAATCAAACCATTTTCGAGCGCTACAGCTATTCCGATATTGACATCCGAATTCTCGGCAATTCCTTGTTCCAAAACCGCAATATTAACTTCAGGTGTTTCACGCAGGACCCGGGCAGCAATCCAGATAATCAGATCATTATAAGTAATATGGGTTTTAAGCCGTTCATTCAGCTGCTTGCGCATGGCAGACAGATCGGTTACATCAGCCACCGTGTTCAGGGTTACTGCAGGCACCTCAGTATGGCATTTGCTCATACGCTGTGCGATAACCTTGCGCATTCCTGTCAGCGGTCTTATTGCTCCGGCAACAGGTGTTACGGGGACAGCCGCGGTCAATGAAGCTAAAACATCATCTTTGCGAATTTTCCCTGCTTTGCCGCTGCCTGTAATCGTATCAAGCTGGACGTCATTAGCAGTTGCGATCTTGCGAGCTAAAGATGTTGCTGTGGGTGCAGCGGAAAATTTATTTTCCTTTGCTGTTTCAACATCACGGGCAAGAATTTCGCCGTGGCTTCCGGTTGCTTTAATTTTAGACAAAGAAATTTCATACTCTTTCGAACGTACCTTGGCAAGCGGTGTTGCAGCATATTTTCCGGATTCATTTGAGAGAGTCAAAGTTGCCAACTCGTTTTCCTTTGACAGTGAAGCGATTACAGCGGCCTCTTCAGGCACTGCCATTTTGCTGACTGTCGGAATAACTTTTTCTCCCACTTCCCCGATATAACCAATAACCTGGGTAACCGGAATATCTTCCCCTTCCTCAACCAATGACTGGATAAGGTAACCGGAATAGTCAGACTCAACAACCATATCAACCTTATCGGTCTCTATTTCAAATAGAGAATCACCCTGTTCAACCTTATCTCCGATTTGCTTTAACCAGCGTACAAATTTACCGGTTTCCATTGACATGCCTGCTTTAGGCATAATAACTTCAAAGGCCATATAGGTTCTCCTTAATTAAGAAGCTCGCGCACTGCGGCAGTAACCGTATCCACTGTCGGTACAACATTTTTTTCGAGTTCGGGGCAATAAGGAATCGGAACATCCAATCCGCAAAGCCGCTTAACTGGAGCATCAAGATAAAAAAACGCAGTACTATCTGTAATGACAGCAGCTATTTCGCCGCCATACCCGCCGGTCTGGCAGGCTTCGTGAACAATAAGGACTCTTCCTGTTTTTTTGGCAGAATTGATGATCGTTTCTTTATCAAGCGGAACGAGTGTGCGGGGATCAACTACCTCTATATCTATTCCTTCTGCAGAAAGGTTTTCTGCAACTTCCAGGCATACCGGGATCATACGACCATAAGAAATGATCGTTAGATCTTTACCTGCACGCTTAATATCAGCGACACCAAGAGGTATCGAATAGTCCTCTTCCGGAACTTCTCCCTTTTTGCGATATAACAATTTTTGTTCAAAAAACATGACTGGATTATTGTCGCGAATAGCTGATTTCAGCAACCCCTTGGCATCATATGGAGTTGAAGGGATTACAACTTTAAGGCCAGGAACATGGCAGAACCAGGCTTCCGGACTCTGGCTATGCTGAGCTGCTGCACCAGTACCTGATCCGGATGGAGTTCTTAAGACCATTGGTACAGAAGCCTTGCCACCATACATATATCTAGTTTTTGCAGCTTGGTTAACGAGTTGATCCATTGAAATTGTAGTAAAATCACTAAACATGATTTCAGCGATTGGCCGCATACCTGTTATAGCAGCACCGACAGCGGCGCCAGCTATTACTGCCTCTGAAATAGGTGTGTCGCGAACTCGTTCATCGCCAAATTCCTGAAACATACCTACAGATACCCCAAAGGCACCACCATAAAGTCCAACATCTTCACCCATCAGAAAAACGTTTTCATCCGCCCGCATTTCTTCGGACATTGCTTCCTTTATTGCCTGTGCATATGTTATTTCCCGCATTTCAAACCACCTCACGCATAAATGTCATCCATGATTGTGTCCATGGATGGATATGGACTGCTTTTAGCAAACTCAACTGCCTTTTCTATCTGGTTAACTGCCTGTTTATCAAAATCAATAAGGTCGTCTTCAGATACATACTTATTATCAACCATATACTTGCCAAGGCGGATAATAGGATCCTTGGTTTTCCAGAATGCCATCTCTTCTTTGGTTCGATATACATTGGCATCACTCTTAGAATGACCAGACTGTCTATAGGTTTCGCAAACCAGCAGCATGGGTCCGTTTTCTCTTACATATTCACGTGCTTTTAATGTTTCCTCAAAAACTTCGACAGCATTATTCCCATCAATCGTTTTGCCAGGCATGCCATAGCTTACTGCACGCTGAGAAATATCGGAAATATTCATACTGCGCTTGATTGAAGTTGACATGCCATATAAATTATTCTCACAAACAAATAATATCGGGAGTTTCCAAACAGAAGCCAGATTCAATGATTCGTGAAAACTGCCTTCGTTTGTAGAACCATCACCAAAGAAACAAACGACAATCCTATCGATCTTTTTCATCTGGGTGGTAATACCTGCGCCAACAGCAATCGGCTGTCCTCCGCCTACAACTCCGTTGGCACCAAGATTTCCGCGTTCAATATCCGCTATATGCATTGATCCGCCTTTACCTTTGCACAGGCCTGTCGCTTTGCCTAAAAGCTCAGCCATCATCTTGTCTAAATCAATACCTTTGCTGATACAGTGTCCGTGACCGCGATGAGTCGAAGTCATCAGGTCATTGTCATCCAAAGCACAGCAGACACCGGCTGCAGAGGCTTCTTCACCGACATATAGATGACACGTACCGTGAACCATACCCATTGAAAAAAAGTATGCAACCTTTTCTTCAAACTTTCTGGTTAAAAGCATTTTCATATACATGTCCAATAATGTCTCTTTAGAAATTTTCTTTTTCAACTATACCACCCACCTTTTTCTTCGTGAAATAGATATATTTTTGAATTATTTTACTTTTTCTCAACTGTAACATTATTTATAAACTTTGTCAACGTTGACGATTCGATAACGTTTTATATTTTGATGCCATTCAGGTGCTTCCACAACATCTATTCCGCAAATCATCTTCTCGTAACATACAAGGAGTAAAACTGCGGCTTTACTTATAGATGTTCTTCCATTCTTTCCAGACCCCATCAAGGTTATTTACCAATTTTTTATAGAGGTTGTATTTCTTAGCGTAAATGTCCTTTTTTAACGGATNNATTTATTTGCGTAAATGTCCCTCTTTAATGGATCCGGCTGACAAATTGATTTAACTGAAACAAATCCGTCAATAGCCTCCTGATAACCTGGAAAGACACCAACTGCTATAGCAGCACAAATTGCAACGCCTTTAGCCCCGAGTTCTTTTGCATTTGCAACCTCAATCGGTATTTGCAGTGCATCTGCAAACATTTGTACCCATACCTTTGAATTTGCGGCCCCTCCGGATATACGGACGACTGTGGGTCTTTTTTTGCGGTATTTCATTAGATTCTCAACGTGCATCATGGTAGAGAATACAACACCTTCGTATACCGCCCGCAATAGATGAACCTTGTCGTGCATAAAGTTGATACCAAGAAAGCAAGATTTTGCTTCATCGTTTACATTCGTACCAAACAAAAAGGGCAGAAATATAACCGGAGATTCCTCCGGAGGCAATTGAGCAATCATTTCATCACATATCTTATAGATATTCTGACCACTTTTCGCGGCTTCGATTTGCTCTTCTTTCATGATCTTCTGTACGAACCATTCCAGATTACTGGCAGAAGTCATGCTTCCTTCCATAATCAGGTAAAAATCATTCATCGGATACAGTGATGACATAAACAAATCGAGCGCCTGAACGGGTTTTTTTGAAACATATGAATTAATCGACCATGTCCCTGCAACAATACTCAACTGGTCTTCACGAGTAACGCCAGTCGCGATCGGGCAAGCTGAAAAATCAACAATTCCGCCTGCGACCGGCGTTCCGCAAAGCAACCCAGTCAATTCAGAAGCTTGCTGGGTAACGCAGCCGCAAATATCGTGTGATAATCGAATAGGGGAAAACAAGCGTCTATATTCGCTAATACCAAAACAGGCAAATATCTCATCATCATAGTCTCTTGTCTCAAGATTCATTGCACTGATTGAAGACATGTTTGTTATTTCACCATATGCCTCGCCGGTTAGATAGAAGCGAACTAAATCTGTTACTGTGAAGGCATATTTTGATTGATCAAGTATATCTTTAGCATTATCTTTGAACCATGCAAGCAGTGGGGTGAGTTGGCCGGCCCAGATCATTTGTTTTGTCTTGGGAAGCACCTTGTCGATTGTGCCATCTGAATACCATCTGTGAACATATGATGCGGCCCGCGTATCAGTTGAGATAATACCGTTATAAGAAGGTTTTCCATCAAATCCAACCAGATAAAGGCCATTGCCATGTCCGGTGACGGAAACAGCTTTAATGTCCTGCGGAGATACACCTGATTTGGCGATGACATCCTTAATGCACTGAAAATTGGCAGCTATCAATTCATTTGTATCACGTTCGACATAATTCATCCGAGGAGTAATTGGCTTGGCCAAAACGCTCGATACAGCTAACTCATTGCCATGCTCATCAAACAAGCCCGCTTTTGTAACACTTCCGCCATTATCAAGACCAATAAAATATCTCATGTTCATCTCAGATACCTCTTTTTCTAATAACGATTTTGGACCGCTTCCATATGACCTTTGAGATAATCTATAGCTGTTTCGATATAAGGAATGGATTCCGGCTTATCATTTGACCACATCTCTGCAACAAATAAGCCTTGGTAGGAATACTTCTGGAGTGTCTTGAAAAATTGCTGAAAATCAACCAAGCCTTCACCATAAGGGACTTCCCGAACAATACCAGGGTTAGTGTCTTTGAGATGGATTGCTGTTATATGACCGGATCCTGCTAAAAAATCAGCCTCAATTTGCGCTGGTGTTAAACCCGCAGCAGCCAGGTTGCCAACATCAGGATATATTTGGAGCCATGGTGAATTGATTTTCTTAATAGCATTCATTATTTTACTAATGGAATTCATAAAATCTGTGTCCATATTTTCGAAAGCCAGTGTGACTGCGTGACCGGCAGCATAATCTGTCACTTCAGCGAGTCCCTCATAAAACAGGCGCATGGTATTGTCGTTTCTGGCGTTATAGAATTCATCATATGCTGCTAACTGAACAATCCGGATCCCGATATCGACTGAAAATTTCACCGCATCTTTAATGAGTTTGATCCCGTTTTCACGTTGTTCTATGTTTTCACTGCCAATCGTATACCGCCGGTTTCCGGAAAGGCACATCGTCAGAATAGGTATCCCAGAATCCTTGATTGCTGATTGCAAGTCATATTTTTGTTTGTCAGACCATTGCAAACGATTCATTCTTTCTATTGTTTCATCAATGCTGATTTCACAAAAGTCATAACCAGCTTTTCCGGCTGTGTGCAAACGTTCTTCCCAACTCATGCTTGATAGAAGTGCCTTTTCATACAATCCCATTTTCAAATCACATAATGGTATCACAGTCTTACTCCTTCATTTGCTTTTTGGTATTTGAAGGCATTCTACTTCTGTCCGTAATTCATAAAAACTTCAACAGCATCTTCATTTTGTTCATCAGTCATCAACGCAGGTACCCCGGCAGCTTTTGCGACTAGATACGTCTTTGCCGCGGTTTCCATATATACAGCAGCATAGAGAGCTTCTTTTAGGTTGCCGCCTATTGTAACCACACCATGATGCTTCAAAATGACAGCACGTTTTCCCTTGGCATATTCTACTGTCTGTATACCCATCTCTAAACTCCCGGGATTGCTGTAAGGAGCAACATTAACTGAACCGAGTGTTACATTAGATAATGTTGTTACAGCGACAGGTAGCTGATCTTCAATCAAGCCGACAGCAGTTGCATAAATCTGATGTGTATGAATAATGGCCATAACTTCAGGCATATGATCATATATATATTGAAGTGCAATGGTGTCAACCGAAGGTCTGCGCTTGCCTTCAATTATTTTTCCGTCTTTATCAAAAACAATTAGGTCATCTTCAACCATATTGTCATAATACATGCCTGATGGGGTTACAATATAATCACCATTTTCTTTTCGAACACTTACATTACCGCCGGATAGGGCAATCAGATCATTATGTTTCAGTTCCATAGCAGCATCAATCATCATTCGTTTGTCATATTCATACATATTTTGTTCCTCCATTTTTTACATGATTAACAGCCTGCCGACCTATTGGTCAGCAAGATAAAAATAAATTAATGATTTGCCCTATTATTTACTGTCTGGTTTAATCAACTGGATAGAGAATGATTTTAATTGCCTGCTTGGCTCTTACCAATTCAAATGCTTTGCGGTAATCCAAAATACTCATCCTGTGGGATATCATCGATTTCATATCAATCGAACCTGCTTTGATTAAATTGATTGAATTTCTCCACGATATCCAGTCATATCCAAAGTGACCTTTAATGCTTATCCCCTTGTTGATGGCCTGATCAAGGGAATAACCAAGAGGTCTTGAATCGTAACCAATTTTAACAATCTGTCCCGATGGGCGGGTTATATCGAGAGCTTGCTTGAACACAGCATTGACTCCGGCACAGTCTGCTGTCAGAATGACATCTTCGCCATTGGTAATGTCTTTTACACGTTGCTGAACATTCTCGGCATCAGCAATAACAATATCCGTTGCACCAAGTTTTTTTGCTAATTCAAACCGTTCTGTATCTGCAGCCAGTCCGATCGCTATTATTTTGGCTGCGCCGGATACTTTCATCGCTTGAATGGCAAAAAGTCCAAGTGCTCCAACTCCAAAAACAGCTCCGTACTCGCCTGGCATAATCCGCGATTCCTGAATTACAGCCATATATCCGTTACAGCACGGATCAAGGATAGCAGCTTCTTCAAAAGACATTTCCTCCGGGATACGCATCAGGCTTTGAGGGAATATTTTTAATGTTTCACCGTATATTTTGACATATTTGGTAAAGCCACCATCCATTCCATAACCTAATCCAAGACGTTCCGGACAGGCAAGATAATTGGAGTTACCGCAGGCATAGCATTTGCCGCAGACTTTGCCAGTATTGTCAGATACAACACGGTCTCCAATCTGCCAGTCTTTAACATTCTTCCCCACAGATGCAACAACACCAGAAAACTCATGACCCAAAATAACGGGTGGCCTTAAAAGCTCCTCATGACCGCCATCATCAAAGGCAATATCTGTGCCGCATACTCCTGCCGCTCTAACTTCCAATAGAATATCATCATCACCCAATTCAGGTATGGGAACTTCCCTGATCTCAATTTCGCCTTTTCCAAAACCGTATTTTACAACTGCTTTCATATTTTCACCTATTCCTGTCTATGTCTAATCCTTCGGATTTCTTTTCATATTTGCTATAGTTACATTATATATTGATAAGATCGTTACACATCCCTGTATTACGATTTCAATAGCATTTTTTTTAATTTTTTCCAATTATCAGAGCAACATGACCAAACAAACTTCATTTATCACAATGACTTATTGAGGCACAAACCATTTGTTTTTGATTTTTTGAATTTCAGCACTGGCTGGAACCAGATTCCAGCCAATGCCTCCATTCCTATCGAAGAAAGTTATTTAAAATTTGCAAGATATTCGTCAACGTTATCTTTAGTAACACCCTTCATTTCGATATATGTTTCCTTCTGAGAAATTGTCTTACCGTTTAAAATATCAATCGCATAATTAATTGCGAGACTTCCCTCAAGACTTGCATCCTGGAAAACGGTATACTCCATGCGTCCATCTTTAATCGCCTGACAAGCATCCTTAATGGCATCAATACCAGTAACGATAACTTTATCCTTCATGCCGGCTGCTTCGAGTGCCTGAATTGCGCCAAGGGCTTCTTCATCATTGTGACAAATTACAGCCTGGATCTTATCGCCATATTCCTGAATATAGTTCTCCATCAACGCCAAAGCACCTTCACGTGTCCAATTAGCAGTCTTAATAGCCAGTGCTGTAATGCCAGGATTAGCATCCAACATATTTTTCACACCGGTACGTCTGTCTTCTGTAGCAGAATAACCTTCAGCTCCTTCAAGAACGATGCAGTTAAATGTTGGGCCAAGTTGATCAATAGCATATTGAACCATCATTTCGCCGGCCTTGACATCATCAGGACCAGCATAGGCATCTATAGTATCAGTCGGAATTCTCATATTGACACCAACGATCGGGATACCTGCTGCATTTGCAGCTTCAACACCCTGAACCATTGAACCAACATCAGCAGCTGCAACAATAATTGCATCAACCTTTTGACTGATGAAAGTATCAATGTGACCCAGCTGAGTGGCTGCATCCCACTTTGCATCGAGTATGATAAGATTGATTCCCTCAGCATCGCATTTTTCCTGCATAGCATCAGACATCAAGGTGGTAAATTCAGACATCCAGTAAACTGTATATCCGATTGTGAATGTTTTACCAGCAGCCGTTGTTGCAGCAGTCGTTGCATTATCAACAGCAGTTGTTGCTGTTTCTTCTGCAGTCGTTGCTGCTATTTCAGTTACTTTAGTGGTAGCAGTCGGGGTATTGGTACAACCAAACAGAGGTACTGCAGTCAGGGCAATCACCATAAAAATTGCTAACCATTTTCTTACTAGTTTCATTGTCTTCCTCCTCAGGATTTCTTCATATTCGGATGTTCAAATGGATTTATTTCCAGCGACTTTCGATTCATATGTTTCCAAGAAAATCTGTCGCTAAAAACTATGGTAAGATCCGGATTTTGACAAACTGAACCAAGGTGTCAAGAAATAACACGAGAAAATGAATTGATTTTAATGTGCGAATAAAGACACTGTTTTTGATTATTCAACTTTGTTTTTCAATGAGTCAATTAAGACAGCAAGTATGATAACGATTCCTTTAATAATTTGTTGTGGATAGGATGCAACATTCATAAGATCCATGCCGTTATTAATAAATCCAATGATAAAGACACCGATAACAGTTCCGACCATTCCTCCTTTCCCGCCTTTTAAGCTGGTACCTCCTATTACGACAGCAGCGATTGCATCCAACTCGTATCCCGCAGCAACCTGTGGCAAACCAGCACTTAATCTAGAAGTTAAAATTACAGCTGCAATACCCGTGCACGTTCCAGCTATGACATAGACTGCAACCTTAATAGCGCGTACATTTATACCAGAATTCCTTGCTGCTGTTTCATTTCCACCTACTGCATAAATGAAACGTCCAAGTGGTGTATATTTAAGCAAACATATTGTGAAAATAATAATGATTGCCAAAAACCAGGCAGGAATAGGTACGCCGAGAAAATTGCCCTTTCCAAAAACCAGGAAAGCCTGGTGTACACCTGATACCGGCTTGCCATTACTGAAAGTGAAGGCTAAGCCTCGGGCAATAGTCATCATGGCCAATGTCATGATAAATGGCGCTATTTTCAAATAGGAGATGAAAATTCCTGTTACCAAACCTACAGCTGCGGCTACTAGAATGGCTATCGGTACTGCTATCCACCAGTTGGGTTGAGCCTCATTGGCAATTGTTGCTGCGATAACACTTGCCAGAGCAGCAACAGCTCCAACCGACAAATCAATGCCGCCTATCAGAATGACAAGCGTCATACCTGAAGCAATTATGCCGTTAATACTGACCTGACGAAGGACGTTCATCAAATTCGTCGTTTGTAAGAATGAAGTTTTTACCAGTGCAAAAAATACAAATATTATTATTAACACTATAATCGTATTATATTTTAATAACAACTGTCCTAAATTGAATTTTCGGTTTCTCTGGCTCATTTCCATATCCGTCATAAATTGCTCCTCCTAATTGTTTCTTACACCTGTAGCCAAATGCATGATATTCTCCTGAGTGATTTCATCGCCGAACAGACTCCCGTTGATAACTCCTTCTTTTAGAACCAGAACTCGGTTACATAAGCCAATTACTTCTGGCATTTCAGATGAAATGACAATAACTGCTTTACCCTGCTCAGCAAACTTGGCAATGAGATTATAGAACTCAACTTTTGCTCCAATATCAATACCACGCGTTGGCTCATCAAAAATATATATATCGGGGTTACTGAGCAACCATTTTGAAAGGACAACTTTTTGTTGGTTACCGCCACTTAGCGCTTCGACCCGTTGTTCAGCACTGGGTGTCTTGATTCGAAGGATTTTAATAAATTCTTTGGTCTCCTTGTTCACCTTTCTCCAATTAATAAGTCTTCCAAATCGTGTAACAAATAATTTGAAGTTTGACATGACCGTATTATCTTTGACACTCATCGGCATGACAAGACCTTTTAGCTTTCGGTCATCTGTGATCAATCCAATGCCATTTCTGATAGCAACACGCTGGTTGCGAATAGTGACCGGCTTATTATTGATATAGATTTGACCTTTATCCAGGTGCGTTATTCCAAAGATTGCTTCAACAATTTCTGTCCGTCCGGCACCCATTAGCCCGGCAAGACCCAAAACTTCTCCCGTCCGTACCTCGAAAGAAATATCTTTGAATTTTCCTTTTTGGCACAAATTTTCTACACTGAGAGCAACATTTCCAAATTCTTTATTCAGTTTCGGGTAAATGTCCAGAATGTCACGATCGACCATGTGCTTAACAAGCACATTTCGAGGTACATCGGAGTTATAGAATTCAGCGACTTTCTTTCCATCACGCAGAACGCAGATTTCATCGGCAATTTCATCAATTTCATCGAGCTTATGTGATATATAGATGATGGCACTGCCTTCCTCTTTAAGCTCCTTAATAATTTTAAATAGAATTGCTGCTTCTGTTTCTGTAATTGCAGATGTTGGCTCATCCATAATGAATACTTTGGATTTGTATGAAACAGCTTTTGCAATTTCACACATTTGCATTTCGGCAACTGTCAAGGTTCGCATTCTTCGTGTCGGAGAAATATTGAGGCGAACTTTATCCAAAAGCTTTTTTGCTTCGCTGTTCATTTTTTTAATGTCGATGATTAGTCCGCCAGCAAGGCGAAATTCACGCCCCATGAAAAGATTCTCAGCAACAGTCATATCCAAAACGTTGATCATTTCCTGATGGATAATCGAAACACCGTATTCGATTGCAGTTTTTCTGTTTACAAAAATTACATCTTTACCTTCAAAACGGATCGTTCCGCTATTGGGCTGGGTTTCACCAGCAAGAATTTTCATTAAAGTAGATTTACCCGCTCCGTTTTCACCGACAAGCGCGTGAACAGAGCCAGGTTTCACTCGAATGGTTACATCCTTCAAAGCGTTGACTCCGACATACGATTTACAAATATTGTTCATCTCGAGTAAGTAGTCTGAATTCGACATGCATTGACACCTCATTTGCTGGGTTTTGTAAGTGGTAATCATAATAGGGTTTTTGATGCATATAAGAAAGGTGTATAGGATCGAATTGTCATCAATATGTTTTGCACAACTTTTATGTCTAGATCGTATCATTATTCATCTACTTTGTCAATTTTTATTTTTCGTAAATTTTTCCATAAATTATTTCTAGATTTATTCAAAATATATATTTCTAAAATTGACAAACCCTTAATTTAAATGATAAAATCCTATATAAGAATAAATATATTTAACTTGGGGGTAAGGAGTCAAAATGGAATCACGTTACGACTATGAAATGATGGTTAGAGTTGCCCAAATGTATTACATTGATGGTTTTAAACAAGAGAAAATCGCAAAGCAAGTTGGCCTTTCAAGATCGTCAGTATGCATGATCCTTGCCGAAGCAAGGGAAAATGGTATTGTTGAAATAAAAGTGAAAAACCCAGAAAATAATAATGCTGAATTGTCGAATGAATTGATCAATAAGTTCAATTTATCAAAATGTTTTGTCATCCCGACTAGTATTACAGCCATCAATACATTAACCCAGGTTGTCGCAACGCAGGGAGCCTCTCTAGCGGAGCGCGAAATGAAAAGCCATTCGGTCATTGGTGTTGCTTGGGGTTCAACTATGTATGAGTTCATGCAAGCATTTACGAATCAAAAAAATTTGGCTGACATTCAAGTGGTGCCACTTATTGGTGGTACCAATCGAATGGATTCTGAATTTCAACTGAATGAGATGGTTCGTATTTTAGCCGAGAAATTGAATGGTAAACCCGTATATATTTACGCGCCGGCTTATACAGAGTCTGAAGAAGATAAAGAATTATATATGAAAAGTGTTTCGATGCAGACAGTTCAGGACAAATGGTCCGCATTAGATGTAGCGGTTGTCAGTGTTGGAGCAATTCCGGAGTATTATCAAAATTATGACAGCAAAGTACTTTTTGATCCGTTTGTTGTCAAAACAATTTTCGAAAAAGATCCTGAACGGGCAGTTGGTGATATTTGTGGTCGCTGGTTCAATATTATGGGAAAATTCTTAACAAACGATCACAATAAAAAACTCATTGCCATCGATGAGGATAAACTGGCTGCAGCCCCAAAAGTAATTTGTATAGCAAGTGGTACCCATAAAGTCCTATCACTAGTCGGTGCTTTACGATCAGAGACTATTGATATCTTGATAACTGATGAAAACACAGCAAAATCAGTCTTGGAGGTTTCCAATATCTGATTTATATCGATGTTTGTTTGGCTATAGCTATGCTTGCCGCGCAGAAAAAACACCAGAATTTATTTTGCTTTTGCACTCACAGCCCCAGTTGGATTGCCGTACATCGGGACAGAACTCACTGTCCGGTATGCTTTGACTTTATAATAATATGTTTTGCCGGCCGTCAGTCCAGTGTTTTTGTATTCCAGACATGTCGTTGAGGCGATTTTTGTATAGGTGCCCGCAAGGACTGCGGATCTGTATATAGAATAACCATTTGCATAAGGAACAGCTTTCCATGTCAATTTGACACAGCTTGAAGCACCGACAGCTGCAAGGCCTGTCGGAACCGCTACAGCGGGTTTCGCGCTGGCAGCTGCGCTGGGATTCCCGTATATCTTTTGAGTGCCAACCAGATTATATGGTTTGACTTTATAAAAATATGTTGTTCCGCATGACAGCCCGGTGTCCGTATAACTTTTAGAAGTAGTTGTATTAACAAACGAATATGTTCCGGATGACGAAGTTGACCGGTAGATGGCAAACCCTGCTGAAGTACCGGACGAAGTCCACTGCAGACCTATGCTGTTATATGACAGCGGTTTGGCAGAAAGGGCTGATACAACGGTTACTTCACAAATTGTTACCGTGATATTCTTTATGGCGTTGCCTGTCAGGAGACCTGCATAATAGTCCTTAGTCCCGGCGGGTACAAAGGCAGTCAGTTTTTTACCTGTGGTCGAACTCAATTTAAAAGCATAGTCATCGATGGAATCAACTTTACCCCGAAAAACGACGTAACTCAGGTTTCCGCAGTTTGCAAACGCACCATATCCTATCGTTTTGACTTTTTCAGGAATCGACAGAGATGACAAACTGGAACAGTTGTTGAAAGTATAAGATGCTATGGAGGTCAGGTTGTTCGACAGAGTGACCGTCTTCAGGCTTTGACTGCCTTTGAAAGCACTTGATCCGACAGATGTTATCGCATTAGAAATAGTTACACTGGTCAGCGAAGGTTCATTTTGAAATGCATCCTGGGATATAGATGTAACACTGCTGCCGCCATATGAACCGGGAACACTTACACTTCCGCCAAAACCGGCTGCCGGGTAAAACCCGATTACGGAACAGGCACTCCCTGTCATTTCATACTGTATTCCCGACGGTGCATCATATGATATTTCCGGATCTTCCCCAAATAGCTGGACCCAATAACAGCCCCCGCCGCTGTAATAACACGAAACTCCAATAGAGGTAAATCGGGAGCTTAGAATATTGTCTCTGTGACCGGCGGAATTCATCCACCCTTCCATGACACTGTCTGCCGTCGGATAGCCGGCTGCGATGTTTTCACCGAGAAGGGTGTAAAATGAGTTGGTAATTGCTGTGAAACAGGATGTTCCATTCGGACGTGTATGGGAAAAAGAGGTTTCCAATTCTACCGACCGTATTGATGTCGCTGCAGTAAGCGCCGGATCCACAGTAAGAGGAGGAAGACCTGCTTTGCTTCTTTCTAAATTAACAAGATCTACAACCTGAGATGACATAATTGCAGCATCTTCTGTTGTTGCAAGCGCTGTCTCTGAATATAGAATTTCTGTAGCTGCTGCTGACACGCCTTCTTTAACTAAAACGGGAACGCTGCATGCTATACTGATTGCGAGTACCGTCATGACTGTTTTTTTGAACGAAAAAATTTTCATGGCTCCCCCAGGCAGAGATAAATAATGCGCGGCTTTTCTAAACATGGTTAACACTATCACAGATTTCCAAGTGCAATCAAGTGATCATAAAGTAAAAAAACCGAAAGAATGCAGTTATCATGTAAAAGTATTTTTGCTGTAATCCTTCTGTCATTTTAATAAATTATTGTGCGTATTTATGTCAAACTTTGTTCATATTAACTAAATTATATACTGATAGAGTACATGATTTAATTAAGTGATACTTATCTTTTGTATTTTCATTTTTCAATAATAGACCTTAATTTTTAATCACAATGAGAATCTGATAAAATACATATATAATAGTTCTAAATCGCTTTATCCCAAAAATCATATGTCAGCAGGAAGGCAATTATGAGCCTCTCAATAAAAAGAAATGCAAAAAGACTGGTTTTAAATGAAGATGCAGTTACAGGAAAAAGACAAAATGTCCGTATATCGCGCATTCTGCTAATTTCTCTGCTTCTCCTTTTCTTCGCCGTGCTTTTTTTGCTGTATGGGCCATACAGCGGATTTCGAACCTTTTGGATAACAACGGCTATGCATACAAGCGATCATAAATATCTTGCCTCCCTTATCTACCCGCAAAAAACAATTAAGCAGGTTTTGCAGGCAAATTCAGTTGAAATTCTCGATGACAAAACAAACACTGACTTTCTTGATGTGCAGTATAATGATTCCATTGAACTCCTCGATGTCAGCGGCGCCATGTGTAAAGGCCATCTTCTGATCATTCATGATCCTTCACGTGTATCTCTTGTCACGTCATCAGGCGAAAATGGATTTCTCCTTGAAGAACTTTGCCAGCCGATTGATGCTGTCGCAGGAATTAGTGCGAGTGCATATATTACAAACAACAGGAGAGGCATCCCTCTCGGGCTTGTTATATCCGAAGGCAGTATGATTAGCCCGGGCGTCTCAGGAATACACAGCATTATCGGAATCGACAGGAGTGACAGGCTCATTCTTGGTATGTATACCGACAGGGATACGGATGACTTAAATCTGAGGGATGCTGTTGAATACGGGCCTTTTCTTATCATAAACGGAGAAATGGCTGATATCTCGGGTAACGGCGGCGGTATTGCGCCTCGTGCTGCAATAGGACAAACGGCAGACGGAGCAATCCTTTTTCTGGTTTTAGACGGCCGTGAGCTTGAGTCTCTGGGAGCCACAATGACGGATGTACAGTCGATCCTTGCTGAAAATGGAGCGATTAATGCCGCCTGCCTTGACGGAGGTGCGACAGTCTCCCTTTATTATCAGGACACAATTATCAATTCAATAACCGGAGGAACTTATAACCGGCGTCTTCCGAACGCCTTTGTCGTGAAGTAACCTAACCCATTGTGATTTTAATGAGATGATCAATAATAAATTACTGTGTATTTTACCAGGATAATGATCCCGGATACGATTTATAGCATATGAGCTCTGTGCTATAATATTGATTTAATTAACTTCTTTCGAAAAGGAGCATTCTTATGATTTCAAATCGAATAGCTGACAAACTGGCCAAGGGATCTATGATCCGCAAAATGTTCGAGGAAGGCACCCGCCTGAAGGCAATTTACGGTGTTGATAAAGTATTTGATTTTTCGATCGGTAATCCTGACCTGGAGCCTCCCAAAGAGGTTGTTGATGCGATTTCTTATTATGCAAATGTGGATATTCCCGGCAAACATTCTTATATGAGCAACAGCGGTTATCTCTCTACCCGCACTGTTGTTGCAGACAAACTGACACGGACAAGCGGCGTAAAAGTAGAAGCCGATGCCATATGTATGACGGTTGGCGCAGCGGGCGCAATGAACGCGGTTTTGAGGTCCGTCCTCGATCCGGGTGATGAAGTCATTATTCTGGCTCCGTTTTTTATGGAATATATGTCATATATTGATAATCATCTTGGTGTCCCTGTCATTGTTCCGACAATCCCGGATACATTTATGCCGGCTATTGATAAGATTCAGGCAGCTATAACATCCCGGACCAAGGCTGTAATTATCAATTCGCCAAATAACCCAAGCGGAGTTGTATACCCTGCCGAGGTTCTTGATCAGATTAATGCCTGCCTTCTTGCCCAGGATCATTTGATTCATATAATTTCAGATGAGCCGTATTTTGAACTGGTGTATGATGGCATTACAGCACCGGCCACACTTGATCATTTTGACAACCTGATCATCTGCTATTCCTGGAGCAAGTCTCTTTCCCTGCCCGGCGAACGGATCGGATATTCGGCGGTCAGCCCAAAGCATGCAGATTATGCGCAGCTTTGTCCTGCTATCGTCTTCTGCAACCGCATTCTTGGCAGCGTCAATGCTCCTGCCTTCTTTCAAAAAGTCATCGAACAGACCATTGATGCAAAAGCTGATATCGGAAATTATGAATATAGAAGGAATCTTTTGTATGATATTGTCACGCGTGCCGGTTTTACATGTAAAAAACCGGCAGGCGCCCTTTATCTTTTCGTAAAGGCGCCTGCCGAGGATTTGGAATTTGCAGCGAAGTGTGCGAAATACAATCTGCTGATTGTTCCCGGCTCCGCGTTTTTCTGTCCCGGCTATTTCAGATTAGCCTTCTGTGTATCGGAAAATACAATTCGCGGGTCAGAGTCGGCATTTATAGATGTTGCGAGGGAATACAAGCTTATTTGATTTCATAAAGCCGCTATACGGCGGGAGTAACCATAACCAGCAGAACACCGCCGGAATAATCGATTCCGATTGCCGCGGTGTTTCTTTTGGGCCTGTTACTAACGGAAAAGGAACTGCCCGGGACAAGAGTCCTGTTTTTCAGCGGGTAATGAAGCCCGACCGTACTTACACCCGTTACTTCAGAAAAAATGGGAAGCAATGACACGGCAAGTGCTTCTCTCTTCCGGCTTGTGTTCCAGCGCTTAAAGTCGAGTCTGAATCTCGCAGGACCGAAAAGCGGATAAACCCATGAAACACCGTCCGTCATTGACAGATTATAGCCTTCACTTACCAGCTGTCCCGCCAAGAGCAAATTCGAAAGCACATGATCCGGCCGTCCCGACAGAGAACACACCAGAAGGATAGGATGATCCTTCGGAACTTCACGCAGGCAAAGCTCTGTGTCTGTCATATCCTTCTCAATGGGAAACATCTCGAGCGGTACATGAAGGCTTCGAATCCACTGGAGCGTATCCGCGTCAATGGAGTCAAGGTCACCGATAAGCTTTTCGGGAATAACTCCCATTTCTTTTGCATGAAAGGCACCGCTGTCAGCGCAGACGATCCTGTCGTCATGTAATAACTCTTTTTTGATCGCATCATAATGCAGGTTGGGGCCACCGGTAATAATTACCCAGCGCATTCCTTCATCCTCCTGATTGCCTCAGCAGGATCTTTATCTCCAAACACAGCATTTCCCGCAACAAGCATCGTTGCGCCGGCAGCACACACAGGAGGTGCTGTCAGGTCGGCAATGCCGCCGTCAACGGACAGAACAGCATCTGATCCGATAGCATCCAGTTCATTTCTGACCGAGCGGATACGGTCAAGCGCCCCCGGCATAAAGCTCTGTCCGCCGAATCCCGGGTATACAGACATGATTAGGACAAGCTCGAGATCAGGAAGATAAGGAAAAATGGACCGGACATCTGTATCGGGGTGAACAGAAATTCCTGCTTTTTTACCGAGCGCATGAATCTTCCTGATAACATCAGCCGGATCATCAACGGTCTCAATGTGAAAAGTAATGATGTCAGCTCCGGCTTTGGCAAAAGCTTCAAGATATGCAAGAGGGTTGGTAATCATTAGATGAACATCAAAAATCATATTAGTCCTGGATCTGATTGAACTGATTATAGGCATTCCGAAGGAAATATTCGGAACGTAATGACCGTCCATTACGTCAATATGAAGCATATCCGCATCATTCTCAATCTTTTTGATGTCATCAAGAAGATATCCGAAATCTGCTGACAAAATTGATGGTGCAATCTTAACTACGTCCGTCTTTTCCATGTTATTTCTCCTGTCGTTTTGTATTATATGATTTCATCTTCATAAGGATTGCAACAAATTCCCTGTACCGGAGAAGACGGTCCGGATCCATTCGGGCATCTTCAATCGCACAGCCCATCTCACCGATATGCCTGCAGTCCTGAAAACGGCATTTGCCGGCAATTCTTCTGAGTTCCGGATATCCATATTGGACATCATCCGCTTCTAGTCCGATTTCGGTCAGCTCAAGTGATGAAAACCCGGGTGTGTCGATCAGGTATCCATTGCCAACTGGAAATAGCTCGACATGGCGTGTCGTATGTTTGCCCCTGCGAAGGCGTTCGCTGATTTTGCCGACCTCCATGCTGGTAAACCCGGTAAGGATATTACATAGGGTTGACTTCCCTACTCCGGACTGCCCTGCGAATCCGACCGTGTTCCCGGAAAACAGGGACTTCATGAAATCCAGGTCAAATGGTACATCAAGCGAAGAGAAAAACACTTCAAATCCCGCTTCAGAATATATCACGCGGATTCTTTCGACCTCGATGGAATCAAGGTCAGTCTTAGTAAGCCAGATGATCGGCCTGATAGCCTGTTTTTCACAAAGGATAAGAAGCTTATCCAGGAGTTTAAAATCGGGCAGCGGCTGCCTCGGTGAAATGGTCAGTATCAGCACATCTACATTTGCAACAGACGGCCGGATCAGGATATTCTTCCTCGGAAGAATGCGGCAAATCACAAAAGGTACGGCCGGGTCCCCGGAAGGTTCAATCTCTACATGGTCCCCGACAGTCGGTGTGATCCCGTCTTTACGGAAAATCCCGCGCAGTGTGGACATCACCGTCTCGTCCGCCGAAAGATGCACGGCATAGGATCCGCCGACACCTTTGACAATTGTTCCTGTCTGCACCAGTCCGGACTCGGTCATAAGTAAGTCACTCCTATAGCGTCCGTAGATCGTCGAAGGTATACAATATCAATACCTGAATCTGCTAACGATGTGGCAGGTTTGGTTGTATGTGTCGGTTTCGTTGATTCTGTCGTAGTCGTAGTTGTTGTCGTTTCATTAGTTGCTGTTGTCGTCGTAACACTCGGTTCCGATGGTGGTGGAGTCGGCTCGATCGTTGGTTCGGTTGGTATTGAAGTCGGCTTTGGAGTCGGCGTCGGCGTCGGCGTCGGCGTCGGTGTAGCAGTCGGCTTGGGTGTTGGCGTAGGTTTTTGTGTGAACACCGGGGTCAGTGTTACATTTCTGGCAGGCATGATAAACGAATATTTTGCATCCGTACTAATTGTGGTGTTATTTTCATCGAGCCATGCAGTAAAAGTATATCCCTTGTCTGGTGTTGCTGTCATTGTTACTGATGTCCCGTCGAGGTAGATTCCGTCTCCTGTGGCTTTTCCGCCGACAGCTGCAGTAATGGTAACCTGATAGGGTGCCGGAGTCGGTGTTGGAGTCGGAGTCGGTGTCGGTGTTATACCCAGTTTCATATTCTGATAATCTTCCGCTGTTCCTACAAAGAGATTGACCGAGGATTTCGGATTAACGGGCGTATTCTCAAGCGGATCAGAAGACAGGACGATCTGCTGATCTTCAGAAAGAGTCAATGCTGCCGGATTCGTTGTCTGAACCGTACCCAGGTACAGGTCACTGGCTTCGATTGTCTGCCTGGCTGTTTTAAGCGACAGGCCGGCAAGAACGGGAACTTTGACGGAGCCCACTCCGGAGCTGAGAATCAGAACAACTTCATCACCCGGCATAACGGAAGAACCCGCAGGGGGATTGGTCCGGATTACTTTTCCTGTCTCAACCGTCGTGCTCGTCTCTGTCTGTGTTCTTACGAAAAGGCCGAGTACGGTAAGCTCCTGCTGAACGGCAGCCGGATCCATGTTCAGGTATTCACCGATTGTAATTGGATCCTGCTTCACGCTGACTTTCAGTTCAAGCGAATGGAGGCCGTTATCAGGCTTAATTTCAATGCCTTCTTCGATACTTTGCCAGAATACAATGCCCGCTGCATAGTCCGGAGACAGTTCATAGGTTATTGTGTAAGCTTCAAACTTTTGTTTATCAAAGGTGGCTATGACCTCGTTGATCGGAGAACCGACATAGTTTCCAACCGTAAATGTGGTATTCGGGGTCGAGGAAATATTATCAAAAACCACCTTGTAAATCAGCAGACCCGTGCTCAGAAGAACACCGAGGATAACCGTAACAAGAAGAATTACAAGAACATTATCCTTGGTTCTTGATCTTCTTCTCTTTTCTATCGAATGTTCAATATCCCTGAGCTTCCCGTAATTGGGGTCATGGCGCATGGCCTGCATCTGATTGGTAGGAGAATCAGCTACATCAGATCGGGCTATTATGCCGTAAGCTCCATTAGGATCAACCATAAGTGCATCAAGCTCTGTCACCATTTCACGCATGGTCGGATAGCGGAAATCAGCTGATTTCTGCATTCCCTTCTGAATGATCGCGTCAAGTCCGGCCGGTATTCCGGGAACAAACCCGGATGCCAGCGGCGGCGGTTCCTGCAGATGCTTGATGGCAATGGCGACAGACGTATCGCCGTCGAAGGGAACACGGCCGGTTATCATTTCAAAAAGCAGGATGCTGAGGGAATATATGTCTGAACTTGGTCCGACCATGGCACCCCTGGCCTGTTCCGGGGAAAAATAATGAACGGACCCGAGTGCGCCGCCTGACGTCAGGGTTATGGTGTTGCTGGTGGCTGCACGTGCTATGCCGAAATCCGTGACCTTGGCAATACGGTCCCTGGTAATCAGAATATTATGCGGCTTTATGTCACGGTGAACGATTCCGTTCTGATGTGCATGATCAAGGGCCATGCCGACTTGAATTGCGATAGGAACAGCGACACGCCAGTCAAGATGTCCGTTCTGGGTAATCAGTTCCTTCGCAGTAACTCCTTCTACATACTCCTGTACCATATAACGGAATTCGCCTTCCTGTCCCACACCAAGAACACGCACGATATTGGGATGTGAAAGAGATGCGGCAGCCTTAGCCTCCGTATCAAACCGCTTGATGAATTCTTCATCTGCAGTAAATTCAGGCTTGAGAATCTTTATGGCAACATTAATTCCGGAAGACATGTCGGTCGCCAGGTATACGTTTGCCATACCTCCGCTGCCGACCAGCCGGGCTATGCGGTATCGTCCGCCCAGAATCATTCCTTCCGGTCCCTGATTTGAAATACTCATACAGTCTCCTTGCTCTTTTCCCTGTCGCAATGGATAAGAATTACCGTCACATTATCTTTGCCGCCTGCCGCGTTAGCCGCACTGATCAGCTGCGCTGCACATGCATCAAGATCCTTGTGGCGTCTCAAAATAGTTCGGATCTCGCGTTCTTCAACGTAACCGTACAAACCATCCGTACACATAAGAATAAGGTCGCCTTCAGAAATATCAAATGAATATGTATCGGGGGACATGTATTCATTCACCCCAAGTGATTTAAGAAGGATGTGTCTCTTGGCATGTGTAAGGGCTTCTTCTTCTGTAATGGAACCGGAGTCAACAAGCTCCTGGACCAGGGTATGATCAACCGTGAGACGGTCCATGGAAGAACCGTGAAGAAGATATACACGGCAGTCTCCGATGTGCGAAAGATATAATCTCCAGTCACGCAGCACGGCAATCGTAAGGGTGGTGCCCATACCTCTGTATTCCCTGTCATCCAATGACTGAAGATAGACTCTTACATTGGCTTTTTCTACAAGAAGGCGTAAAGCATCTTCTATATCGTTTTTCGTTTTTGACGTTTCCAATGCTCTCGGGAGAGCAGAAAGAACGTATTCCACAGCTGTGCGGCTTGCGAGTTCCCCGACTGCATGTCCGCCCATTCCGTCGGCAATGACAAAGGCCGTATCCTCACCGATAGTAAGGACCGACTGGAAATCTTCGTTATTCTTTCTTACTAGTCCCGTATCAGTAGCACTGGCGTATCTCATTTCTGCTCACTTTCCTGTATGCCTCTTCTAAGCTGGCCGCAGGCGGCCATTATGTCAGAACCCATTTCCCGTCGAAGTGTAACTGTCATTCCCATCTGCTCGAGTGTCTGCTGGAAATTCCTTACACGATCAGATGTACTTCTCCTGTACTGGCTTCCATCAAATTCGTTGGCAGCAATTAAATTTATATGGCAGTGTATTCCGCGCAGCCGGGAGCCCAAGTCGCGCGCATCCTGGATCGAATCATTAATCCCCTGAAAAAGAGAATACTCAAAGGTTATTCGCCTTCCTGTCCGTTCAACATATTGACGGCATGCATCAAGAAGCGTGTCTATGTCAAAACTGTTGGCAACGGGCATCATGCTGCGCCGCAGTAAATCGTTTGCGGAATGAAGCGACACAGACAAATTAACCTGAAGATTAATACCTATGAATTTTATCATTTGAGGCACCAGTCCGCAAGTTGAGACAGTAATATGGCGGGCGCCCAGATTGAGACCGGCCGGATCATTGGCTGCATACAGAAAAGCCAGCAGATTATCATAGTTGTCAAAGGGTTCGCCGATGCCCATAACAACGACACTGTGGATCCTTTCGCCGACTATATCGGATACAACGGTAATCTGTCCGAGCATTTCTCCGGATGTCAGGTCGCGCCCGAATCCGGCGTGCGCAGAAGCACAGAAAGCACAGCCCATTTTACATCCGGCCTGAGAAGAAATGCATACGGAATACCCGTGCCTGTACTTCATCAGGACCGTCTCCACGCGATGACCGTCATGCAGGGCGAAAATAAATTTCATCGTACCGTCGATCCCGGATGTCAGTTCCTTTTCAACAGTAAGACCCTGCACAATAAAATCTTCCGTCAGTGCTTTGCGGATAGAATCAGGTATGTTCTTCATGCGGGAGGTATCCTGCACACCTTTAACAAACCACTGGTATATCTGTGCAGCACGGTAACGCGGAAAACCTTTATCTTTTACCCAGGTCTCCCAATCCGGAAGTGTCAGGTCAAAAACAAATCGTCTGCTCATGATTCTTTTCTCCTGAAGCGTGCAATAAAGAATCCGTCGCACCCGTCCGCATCGGGAAGCAGCTGAAGTCTTCCGTGCAGGGCAGATTCAAGATGTCCGGGATCGAGTCCGATAAGTTTTTCGGGAAGGATATCAGAAAAAGGATATTCTTCAAAGTCATTTCTGTTTAGAAGGAACTGATCTGCCTGTTCCCCGTTCTCATGGGGGTTGATCGTGCATGTACTGTATACAAGAGTACCGCCTGGTTTGACGAAATCAGCCGCCTGGTTCAGTATTGCAGCCTGAACAGGCAGAAGTTCCTGCATCTTTTCATATGTCATGGTAAGGCGGATATCAGGCTTCCGGAGCAGAAGTCCGAGACCGCTGCAGGGAACATCTGTCAGGACTCTGTCGAAGAAACCGAGATATTGGGGAATCTCTTCGGAAAGGAGAGTCGCATCGGCCGCTTTTGTTTCAATGCAGCTAAGACCAAGCCTTATCTGGTTCTGTTCCACCATCTCAAGACGGGACTCATTTAAATCAAGAGCTGTGACCAGACCCGTATCTTCCATAATCTCTGCAATGTGGCAGGACTTCCCGCCCGGGGCAGAACAGACATCAAGAACTCTTTGTCCCTTTTCAGGGGCGAGGATATGCGATGCAAGCATGGCACCCTCATCCTGAATCATGAAAAGGCCTTCCTTAAAGCTCGGAAGTTCATATACGGCCCGCCCTGTCAGTCGGAGCCGCAGCGCATCATCCATAAAAAGTCCGGCCTCAGCCGTTACATCTTCCTGCAAAAGACGCTCTGCAAGGGCATCCTTTGTTATTCGGATGCGGTTGACCCGGGCTGTAAATGAAGGATCTTTGAGAAAAGCTGCAGCAATGGACTGTGCTCTCTCCTGTCCGTACCATTTGATCAGGCATCCGCTGATTTCGCGGCTCAGGGAATACCGCACATCAAAGCGCGTATTTTCGGGATCAATCAGACCATCGTCGAATTCCTGTGCCAGTGTTCGCAGAACTGCATTGACAAGCCGGACTCCGCCTTCATTCGTATAAAGTTTGGCAATTTTCACGGTTTCATTGACCGCTGCAAAAGTCGGGACGGAATGGGCGTAAATGATCTGCCAAAGCCCCATCCGAAGGATGGTATGCACACCAAAATCGAGTGTTGCATATTTCTTGCGGAGATTTTTTTCGAGAAAATAATCCAGTGTATAAACGCGGGTTATTGTCCCGTAAAACAAAGCCACCGTAAAGCTTTTTTCCTGAGGCGTTAGCCGTGTGCTTCGAAGCGATTTCTGGAGAACAATGTTGGAATACGCAGCGTCTTCAAAAACCTCTGAAAGCATATGAAAACACAGGTTTCTTGATACATCTATCTTTGATCTCATGTCTTCTCCCCGCCAAACTGCATTCCTGCCCGATAATTATGTGAGCACTCATGCGAATGCATACGCCGGCATGACTGCGGCTGAACATTTGTCAGAGCGATGCAGCCGGAACCGCATGCGACATAAATACCTGATTTTGTCGCCCGGATAATCGTGCCCGGAAGCGGCTTGTCATAATCCTGTTCAAACACGGAAAGGAGATTCTCCTGGTTTGCCGGAAGATTCGATTCATATATCTTAAATCTCTCGCCTTTTAAAAGCGTAAACGCCCCCGGCCAGCCGGACAGTGCACGAATCTGATTATGTATCGCTTCCGGAGAGCGTGTCCAGTCAATCAGGCCCTGTTCTTTTCGGATCGGAGGAGAGAGCGTTGCCAGGCTGTTATCCTGTTGAACCGGTTTTATTGTTCCGGCCAGATACGGGCTGATTGTCTCCAGAAGAAGTTCGGCCCCTATCACAGCAAGTCGGTCCATAAGCATTCCCGTGGTCTCATCCGGGTCTATGGAACACTCCCGCCGGCTTAAAATATCTCCGGTGTCCATGCCGGCATCCATCTTCATAATTGTGATTCCTGCAACTTTATCCCCGTTAAGAATAGCCCACTGTACAGGGGCAGCCCCTCTGTAACGCGGCAGCAGCGATGCATGCACGTTAAGACACCCAAATGCCGGAACATCAAGGACAGTGCCAGGCAGTATTTTGCCGTACGCTGCTGTAATGATCAGATCGGGAGCCCAGGCTTTCATCTGTTCAAGGAATTCCTCCGTACGAAGCGAAGATGGCTGCGATACAGGAATGCCGTATGACATAGCCATAATCTTGGCCGGAGGGGCTGTCAGGGTCATATGTCTTCCGACTGGCTTATCAGGCTGAGTGACACAGGCAGCTACATCATAGCCGGCCTTATACAGGCTATCAAGAACGGTTGCCGCAAATTCGGGGGTCCCGAGAAAAACTATACGCTTACTCAATTGGAAACAACGTCCCCCTTTACCTTGTCAATGAAAAGAATTCCGTTAAGATGATCATTCTCATGACAAATGCATATGGCCAGAAAGCCGGCTGCATGAAGCTCAAAGGGATTGCCGTGGCGGTCAAGGGCCTTAATCGTCAGTTCTTCAGGGCGCTCAACGTCACCTGACTTGCCCGGAACAGACAGGCAGCCTTCATTAGACAGTACGGATCCCTTCATGTCTGATATAACCGGATTAATAAATTCATGGAGACCAGTTCCGTCTCCTACGTCACAAATAAAAATACGCTTGACCATGCCTACCTGGGGAGCAGCCAGCCCAACACCGCGGTGCTCAAAATACATAGTGTCAGCCATATCGTCTAAAAGCTGCCTTGTTCTGTCATCTATAACGGTAACCTCACGGCAAACCTTCCTAAGGACTTCATCGCCCACTGTTACAATTTCACGTAATGCCATATTCACACGTCCCTTCAAAATAAGTCTTCTGTTATTTATTTTACCATAAAGGATCGATGTCCATATAGAGGAGATACCCATCTGTAAAAAAGTGCGTCTGCATGGCAGAAAATAGTTGTGACAGCTGTGATTTTCGATCACATTTAATATTAATCCTAAAGCGAAATCTATCACGTAGCCTATATAGCTGAGCCGGTGCAGGTCCATATACTTCAATTCGGACCGAATCAGTCATAGAATTTTTTGCCTCAACAAGCGCCTTCATAACATTTTCTGCCTGTTCTTTAGCTGTCTGCTCGTTTTCATGTGACAGCAGAATACTTCCGAGTGCACGAAACGGAGGATATCCGAGCCGTCGCCTGTACTCAATCTCATTGCTGAAAAACATCTCATAATCCTGCCGCGCTGCGCATACGAGAATATCGTCTTCAGGCTGGTATGACTGAATAAAAACGCGGCCGGCTTTCTGTCCCCTGCCCGCGCGGCCGGATGCCTGGGTAATCAGCTGAAACGCCCTCTCACCGGCTCTGAAGTCAGACGCCCGAAGAAGCAGATCGGCAGATACAATGCCTACCACGGTTACATCAGGGAAATCATGTCCTTTGGCTATCATCTGTGTACCGACAAGAACACTTGCTTTTTTTTCCCGGAACTGGCCGAGAAGCCTGGCATGAGCGTCTTTCCCTACGGTTGTATCCTGGTCCATGCGGATGACCGTCTGATCGGGGAATTCTTTCCTGACCATCTCCTCGAGCTGCTGCGTTCCAAGGCCGAATTTTCCCTGTACAGTGCTTTGACATGACGGGCATACGTCGGGTACTTTATGCGTAAGTCCGCAGTAATGGCATACCAGAACGGGTTTGCCCGTGCGGCGTGGTGTATGAAGAGTCATCGCCACAGAGCAGTGAGGGCAAAGAACGACCGTTCCGCAGGACCTGCAAAGTAAAAGGCTCGAATAGCCTCTTTTATTTAAAAACAAAATAACCTGCTCGTTTTTTGCAAAGGCTTCATTCATGGCGGTACGAAGGCTTCGGCTGAATATCGACCGGTTCTTATACCGAAGTTCTTCCCTCATGTCGATAATCTCAGTCTTGGGCAGCTGTGCCTCATTTACGCGCTCGGGAAGCGTCAGAAGCGTCGTATATCCCTTCTTCGCTGAATAATAGGTCTCAACCGCAGGGGTCGCAGAACCTAAAACCAGCACGGCTCCAAGCTGCTGTGCACGCATACGTGCAATATCCCTTGCATGATAACGGGGGTGCGTCTCGGATTTATAGGACGAATCCTGTTCCTCGTCTACCAGGATGAGCTTGAGCCTGTTCATTGGAGCAAATACCGCTGACCGGGCACCGACAACAATACGGGCCCTTCCCTTTCGGATTGAGTCCCATTGCTCATATCTTTCCTTTGGCGTCAGCCTGCTGTGGAGCACAGCTACCTGTCCAGGGAAACGGCCGGTTATCCATCGGATCATCTGCGGCGTAAGTGAAATTTCCGGTACGAGAAAAAGGACACTGTCGCCCCTTTCAAGCACTTCCTGAGCACACTGAAGATAGACTTCCGTCTTCCCGCTCCCGGTAATCCCGTAAAGAAGAAATTCCTTTCTGCCTCTGGCAGAGAGAATTTCGCGGATGGCTGATTCCTGTGCTTCAGAAGGAGGAAACGGCAGTGTCTTCTCTTCAGTCTCAGCAGTATCATCATCCGGTTCAGAAGGCCTGATCGTTCTTTTTTCGAGTTCAATCAGGCCCTTTTTTTTCAGAGTATCAATCGGTGACCTGGATATAGACAGCACATTCATCAGCTCGGCAACCGGAACTTCATCGCAGTCGCAAAGCATTTCAAGAATACGGATCTGGACAAGACTGTCGAGATCTCCTTCCGACAGTACAGACAGCGCGGTCTCACGGTCAGACAGAAAAGCAACCTGCTGGCTCTTTGATTTACGCGTCGTAACTACGGAAGGCACCATAAGGCGTATCGCATCGCCGTACGTACAGGTATAGCGGGAGCGGATATAGGACAGCAGGACAATCTGGTCTTCAATTACTACCGGAACTTTATCGATAATTCTTCTGATCAGTTTGAGCTCATATTTGGATTCCCGGTCGGGATACACATCCATAACAAGCGCAATGCAGATACGGTTTCCGCCGCCAAAGGGAACCTCCACAAACTGTCCCCTGCAAAGATCAGGTTCGAGCTGCTCAGGCACGCGGTAATCATAGATCTGGTCAGTTGTCAGAACTGAATCCCGCAGAACTACAGATGCCTGCATGATGTCCCCTCTCCATTATTTTCAATTAAAATATCTATATTAATCATAGCCCTTTTACATAAGAGAAAAAAGATCTATCTGTGCCGAATCCGGCAAATGGTCGACGCAGCCGGTTGATATGATTTTTGCCATGGCTGTCGGTCCGATTCCGCTTCTGCGAAGAAGTTCGTCACGCGTCTTGAACGGGCCGTCTTCCCTTGCCTTGGCGATGCTCTGGGCTATCGCCGCACTGATTGTCGGAATGGCATTTAACGGCGGCAGAATCTTGCCTTTCCCTGCCTTCTGGAACCGCACGGCATCGGACTTCAATATATCATAGGGCAGGAATTCAATTCCGCGGGCATACATTTCCTCAACAAGCTCACAAAGATAGTACATTGCCTTTTCGTTGGGTTTGCGTGTAACGAATCCTTCATACAGTTCTTTGCGTTTAGCCTTCAGACGGGTCAGCCCGTTGCACATGATATCGCCGTCAAATTCGTCAGCACGTATCGTGAAGAAAGAACAATAGTATTCTTCAGGATAATATACCTTGAACCATGCTATACGCAGGGACGAAATGGCATATGCGGCAGCATGTGCCTTGGGGAACATGTACTTGATTTTTTTGCATGAATCAATATACCATTCAGGCACCTCTTTTTCACGCATGAGTGCTTCATGTTCCGCGGACAAGCCTTTACCCTTCCTGACTTTCTCCATAATGTCGAAAGATGCCTTGTTGGGAAGGCCCCAGTAGATCAGCTGCGTCATAATACCGTCACGGCAGCCGATAACGCTGTTAAGCGTACAGGTACCGTTCTGGATCAAATCCTGAGCATTGCCTTTCCAGACGTCCGTACCGTGTGAAAGTCCCATGAGCTGGACAAGATCATAGAAATGTGTGGGACGCGTCTCCGTAATCATGTCGCGTGCCATAAAAGTACCCATCTCGGAAAGTCCGAGAGTAGCAGATTTCGCTTCCGAGGTACCGTCAGGAATGCCGAGGGCTTCCGTCGATACAAAAAGTGACATGACCTTCTCATCCGGTATGGGAATTGTCCGGACATCAACACCGGTCAGGTCTGAAAGCATTCGCAGCATTGTCGGATCGTAATGTCCCAGGATATCAAGCTTAAGAATCGTGTCATGCATGGCGTTGAAGTCAAAGTGCGTCGTTGTTGTGCCGCAGGTAAGCTTATTGGCCGGATGCTGGATCGGTGTAAACTCGAAGACATCCATTTCTTTGGGTACGACTACAATACCGCCGGGATGCTGTCCTGTCGTTCGTTTAACGCCGATCAGACCGAGAGAGCGCCGGCGGAGTTCCGCCTTGCTGGCCGGCATCCCGGAGCTTTCCTGAATTTTGTTCACGACAGCGACCGCATTTTTATCGGCAAAACAGCCTATCGTTCCGGCACGGAAGGTATGGCTCTGTCCGAAAAGCTCTTCAACATACTTATGCGCCCGTGACTGGTATTCGCTTGAAAAGTTCAGATCAATATCAGGCTGCTTGTCTCCGTAGAATCCAAGGAATGTTTCAAAGGGGATGTCCTGGCCTTCACAGCGCATCCGGGTGCCGCATTTGGGGCAATCGATCTGAGGAAGGTCATAACCTGAACCATATTGGCCGGATTCGTCAAAAATCGAATAACGGCAGTTGGGACACAGAGTATGCGGAGGCAGCGGGTTAACCTCTGATATTCCGCACAATGTCGCAACGAGCGACGATCCGACCGATCCTCTCGAACCGACGATATAACCGTCTTCATTCGACTTTTTTACAAGACGGTATGCAATATAGTACATGATTGCAAATCCGTTGCCGATGATGGACTGGAGCTCCTTTTCGACACGGGCCTTAACGATAGGCGTGATCTCTCCTTTATACTCGTACAGTTCTTTTGCAGCATCCCATGTCAGATTTCTGATATCATCTGCCGCTGTGTCAATAATCGGCGGATATGTGCCGTCCGGGAACGGCTTGAGTCCGGCCTCAATACGGTCTGCGATATCATTCGTATTCTTAACAACAACTTCGAAAGCCTTGTCTTCGCCAAGATATGCAAACTCCTGAATCATCTCAGGCGTGGTTCTGAAATACAGGTCACTTTGGAACTCGGCGTCTTTATATCCCATGTCCATCAGGATATATTTCCTATACTCTCCCTCATCCTTTTCCATGAAATGAGCGTCCGTTGTTGCACAGACCGGAAGCGACATATGTTCACCGAGCATGACAATCAGGCGGTTTAAATTCTTCAGGTCTTCTATGGTCGTAAGACCGCTTTCCGGATTCCTCAAATAGAATTCGTTATTGCTTAATGGCTGAATCTCCAGATAGTCATAGAATCTGGCCATGCGGATAAATTCACGGTCCTGAAGCATCGCTGATTTTGCCAGGTCATACTGGTTGCCGTTCGCCCGGTAATAAGAAAGTACACGTGTGAAAATCTCACCGCGCTCGCAGGCACTGCCTATAATCAGGCCGGCTTTGAAGTACTCCAGCACGGATTTGGGAATTCGCGGTCTCATATTAAAGTATTGAGTGTGCGATTCCGACACCATGCGGTACATATGATAGAGGCCAAGCGCATTCTGAGCGAGAAGAATAACGTGGTGGACCTTCTGCTTACGGGCGACAATCTCAGACAGGCCGAGCTTTCCGGCCTTTTCGTTCAGTTCGAAGGGCGTATTCAAGTCAAAATCACGAAGAACCCTGGAAAGAATGATTCCGCATGTCATAGCATCGGAATCAGCCCTGTGGGCGCGTACAAGCGTTATTTTGAGGTAATCAGCCACAGTGGCAAGCTTATAGTTCGAAATTTCAGCATAGAAAGCCCTTGCCAGTGCAACGGTATCAATTGCAACCGGGTTGAACTTGACTCGATATGCTTCGTGTTTTTCAATATCAACGGAAAATCCTGCAGTACGAAGGAAAGAAAGGTCAAACAGGACATTGTGACCGCAGATGGGCCTGTCACCGGCAAACTCCGAGAAAGCCCTTACGGCAGATACCGGATCAGGCGCGCCTTCCACATCAAATGGAGTAATCCCCGTAAGCTCCGTTATTTTTCCCGGAATATCCCTGCCCGGATTAACGAAGGTATGGAAAATATCACCGGGCACAAATGTCCCGGATTCATCCCGGACAAAATGAACGGCACCGATCTCAAGCAGTGCATCAGCGGCGCAGTCAAATCCGGTAGTCTCGACATCAACGGCGATATACCCGTCATCAAGCGTGTCCGTTTCCTGCGAATGATAGGCTATGCACGGACCATCGTCCACGAGATACCCCTCCATGCCATAAATAACTTTGAAGGGGTTTTCAGGCGT
>DIEQ01000055.1:0-355 GCA_002418705.1 Mageeibacillus sp. UBA5770
CCAGTTCCCGGACATTGCCCGGCCATGTATAGTTCATCAACGCCGCGAACGCTTCCGGCGAAAAGGTCTTCTGCTTTTTCCCGTTCTTCCTGCCGGCCAGCGCCATGAAGGTTCCGACCAGGTCTGGTATGTCTTCTTTCCTGTCCCGCAGCGGCGCCACTTCGATGGGGATGACGTTCAGCCTGTAATACAGGTCCTCCCGGAATTTCCCCTCCGCCACCAGGGCTTTCAGATTCTTGTTGGTCGCCGTGATGACGCGGATGTCCAGCGCGATACTTCGGGTCCCGCCAAGGCGCTCCACCTCGCGCTGCTGTATGACGCGCAGGAGCTTGAGTTGAATCAGTGGGGAAATATC
>DIEQ01000055.1:400-37822 GCA_002418705.1 Mageeibacillus sp. UBA5770
TGAAGGCGCCCTTCTCGTGTCCGAACAATTCGCTTTCCAGAAGCGTTTCCGGAAAAGCAGAGCAGTTGACCTGTATGAACGGTTTGTCCCTGCGGGCGCCGGATCCATGGATCGCTCTAGCGACGAGTTCCTTGCCGACGCCGGTCTCCCCGCATATATTGACGGTCGCGCTGGTGTCGGCCACCTTTGCGATCAGGCGCTTCAGCTCCTTCATGCACTGGCTGTTGGCCACCATCAGATCTTCAGCGCGCAGCGCCTGGATCTCCTGCTCTTCCTTTTTTCGCACCAGGATCGCAGCCCGCCGGACGGCCTCCAGCACCTCATCGATATCGAAAGGTTTTCTGATATAATCCCGCGCACCGAGCCTGACAGCCTCGATGGCCGTCTCCACGGAAGCGTAAGCCGTCATGACAAGCACCTCGATGCACGGATCCAGTTGTTTGACTTCTTTGATCAGATCGATGCCGTCCATGCCGGGCATCCGGATGTCAGTCAAAATAACGTCGACCTCCCGCGCACGCGCGATTTCCAGAGCCGCAACGCCATTGTCCACCGAGTATGTCGAATAGCCGTTTTTCTGAAGCAGCCGCTCCAGCAATAAGCGAATATTCTCTTCATCTTCAGCTATCAGGATTTTCGTGTTCATCTCCGTATTCTCCTTTCAAAGGCAGTCTGATGGCCACTGTCGCTCCGCCTGCAGTTCCGTCCCTGACCTCAAGTGTTCCGCCGTGATTTTCGATGATCCTTAAGGATATTGAGAGTCCGAGCCCTGATCCTTTGTCCTTCGTGGTATAAAACGGATCGAATATATGCTCCATAGCATCCTCACGGATTCCAGCCCCCTGATCTGCAATCTCGATCAGATAATTGTCTTCATTGTCCACGCATCCTGTCGTCACCCTGATCTCCTGTCCTTTGGCCGAGGCCTGTACTGCGTTCAGCAGTATATTGATCAGCACCTGCTTGATCTGATCCGCGTCAGCCGGAACCTCCGAATCATACCCCTTGCCTTTCACATACTGCACTCTTATACCAGAATTCAGAAAGTCATTTTTCATCAATTGAATGGTCTCGACGATCAGGTCGGACATCCGGGTCATATTTTTATGCGGCGTATCCGGTCTGGCAAAATTCATGAAACGCTCAATGATCCAATCCAGCCGTTCCACTTCATTCAATATGACCGTCAGGTCCCTGTATATCTGCTCCTCCTCGCCGAATTCCAGCCGGGCGCACTGGGCATAGCCCTTGATGGACGCCAGCGGATTGCGGACCTCATGGGCCATTCCGGACGCCATGTGGCCGAGCTCCGATAGGCGTCTGGCGCGAAGCACCGATTCCTCCCGTTTTAGTTTGTCGGACAGCAGGTTCATGACGACGGTCATACCAATAAGGCGTCCGTTCGGATCCGTCTGCCGCAGCGTATTGAACACCACCGGCACCGCTTCTTCCCCTTCCCTGCTGATAAGGCAGACCTCTCCACTATACTTTTTCCCTTCCCTGAGGCTTTGAGCCAGAATGCCGAAAAAATCAGCATAGGCCGCGTTCTCCTTTGAAAATATGAATACCGGCTCTCCCGAGGCTTCGAGCCCCAGCGTCCCTGCGGCCGTCTTATTCAGCGAAGTTATTTTCCCCTCGGCATCGATGGTCATGATCCCGTTAGGGGTATTCTCGAAAAGATTCCTCATGCCGGCTTCGATCTCGCTGATGTTGGCTGCTTCGCCAGTTTTTTCGAGAACCATCTGCATCATGAAATTCAGTTGCTCCAGCAAACTGTTGAAGCTCGCCTGCAGGCTCTTGATCTCATTGGCTCCTGCGTGTCCGGTTCCGGCGTCTGCGTTTCCTTCGGGCATATGCATCCGGCTCATTTTATCCATAAGATTCCGGATCGGCTCTGTAATAATCCTGGACAAAATAATGGACAGAAAGCAAAACAGGATGAATGCGACAATTGAAACGAGCAGCAGATATTTGCTGAAATCGTCGATGATCTTGAACGCTTCGGATTCTTCCTGGTAAACGTCGATATGCCATGCCGGTCCGTCCGACTTCAGATCGCTGACCGAAACACGGACATGCAGCATACCGTCTTCCTCTTCCGGCTTCACGCTTTGCGACAGCTCCGCTCGGCCCGTTTCGCCAATCCGGACATTGTCCACGATGGCTTCTATGGAATCCAGATTCATGAAAGTAGCAACGATGCCGGTCCGAATGCCGTTGCCATCATAGAGGGGCCGAGAAAACACCATAGCCTTTTCACCGGACGCATCCGTCGTCACGCCTGAAATATAGGGTCTTTCCAGGCTGATAAGTTCCCGAAGCTCGCCCGTATCCGGTGTTTCCCCTACCGTCAGCGCGATCCGGCCATCCGGATCCGTTATAAAAATACCTTCATAGGTCTTGTACGCTTCTATGACGTTTTCCAGATAATCTGTCCTAATATCCGCGCTAATTCCTGCGGATGCAAGAATCTTAGAATCCGACAGCACTTCGATATCTGCGGAGCGCTCGAAAATGAAACGTGCCACCTTGTCGGCCGTCTCGACGGCGATGGTGTTCATTTCATTCTGTTTCGACTGTTTTATGGCGTCGGAGGTATTGTAAAAGAAGATCGTGCCTAGAAACGACAGGATCAGCAGCACCATGGCCATGAATGCCAGTGCGATCTTGAGCTGCAGCGACATATTGGCGATTTTTCGAAACAATTCACGCCTCCCTGCTCCGTAAAACCGGATCGTTGAAATGGATTCCGATAGCCGAAACACACTCTACGATAGCACATTCGCCTTTTGATTTCCATCATAAATGAACCGGACCGCCTCAATTTCATCGATTTCCCGTTCTCATCCAACAGCAAAGCAGGTGTAGAGCTCGCATCATCCTATTGTCCCCTGCCCCCGCTGCCAATCCGGATGCCATTCAAAAACTTCCTGAAATTTAGACACAAAGACACACTTCTTCACATCAATGATTATTGCGGCGGTAGAGGGCGAATGTGCGAAATCAAGCAGGTTTGGATGCTTTTTCAAGAACAGGTCAGTCCATTTCTCAATATCATCCCCATTGACAATTGCATTTGCTGTGCCCGATATTGTAAGAGCACTGATTTGGTTTATGCTATCGGGTCGGTCAGACCTGTTGTCAATGAGCATCGCAATGTCAGGATTTTCAAGAATATGATCATATTTGGCCGTATTTCTTGGCGTCATAAAAACAATGTTCCGAAGATCACTATCGACAGCAAAGGAAATCAGCGAAGCAGAAGTCCCATTTGCTCCGTACGTCGCGAGAACGGCAAACGCCTGATCGGCGCACAGGTTTTTTATTTCTTCGACATACTTTTTTTCTATATCTTTATCATTGAAATCAATAATTTTTACATCAAGAAAGATGGGTTTGTCATATTCTTTGCTCATTGTTCCCTCCTGATTTTCTTACCACGCCAAAAAATTTCCATTCTTAAATTAATATTATTTATTATACATCCTTCATTCATATGGCGTATATAATTAAATTTAAATCTGATTTCTTGATTTGGAGGTGATCAGATGCCCGGACAGTCAAGATCATAAGCATGTGGTCGCATTATGATCTCAAGCAACTTGAAGCACGGCTATCCAGTGTTGGGAATTGCCATCCGGCGGGCAAAAAGAATTTAAAGACCTTATTCAAAGCAGATGAATAATAGGCTAGAGGGTTACTCTAGCCTATTGTTGAAAATTCAATCGATTTTTTCTTTCATAATCGTGTTCACTAATCTTATACTGTCGGCAGCGGTCTCACCGAAACCGTCTGCGCCGATTTTTTCCTGCCATCGAACTGTTACAGGGGCGCCGCCGATGATAGTCTTGATTTTGCCTTTCAGCCCCTTTTCCTTGAGCATTTCCTCGATTTCCTTCTGATGTGTCATCGTTGTCGTCAGAAGCGCGCTGCTTCCAATGATGTCAGCATTTTGCTCAATCGCTGTATCGATGATCAATTGGCTTGATACATCCCTGCCTAGGTCGATCACTTCGAATCCATTCGCAACCATCAATGAGGCAACGATTCCTTTACCGATATCATGCAGATCCGATTCGACCGTCGCCAGTACGATTTTGGCTGAAGTCTCTCTTTTCCTGCCTGAAGAGACCAGGGCATCGTTCAGTATCGCCACGGCTTCCTTGATCGCGTCGGCGGACATCATGACTTCCGGGAGAAAAACTTCCCCGCTTTCAAACAGATCACCGATCTCCATGATTCCAGGCACAAACCCGTTCTCGATAAATTCCGCCGGATCCGCACCGGCAGCGAGCCCTTCATGTGCCAATTGCACTGCAATATCTTTATCGCCGTCCAGGATCGACTGTTTTGCTTTTAATAATAAACTCTCATCAATCATATGCGCTTCTCCTTTATCATTTAAATTTCATACCGGTCTTGTTCTTGAATTTCTCAACACAATTTATTTCCAGATCAAGTAATTTTGAAATGTTCGCTTTTGCCTCGATTCCCCTGCTTGCTGCACCATAACCCATGAACACGGTTGCGATATCCAGATCCTCTCTGATCTCACGCATCACGACTTCATCAGTCAAGTCCCGAAGGCTGACATGAAGTTTATCTGCAACAAACTTTTTCGCGTCGTTAAGTCTCATGCTCTTCGCCAGCTGCATCCTAGCAACCAGGTCGCCCGCAGTCCTTACGCCGCCCATTCCGGAAGCCTGGCTGTGCACAATTGCCATGCCAGACGGATCACCGTAGCCAACCTACAAACCGTCCAGCTTCCCGATTTCCGCCATCGCAGTCGAGGCCCTTGAAACGCAATCGATTGGGGGTGTTATCTGCATCGGCACGCCTCCGACGCCCATGCCGACATTGGCATGCACCGGAATAGGTGAAACCTCAGCCGCATATTTGCACATGGTCAGCGCCCTTGCGATATTCCAGGGAAAACTTTTCCTTGTGTTCGTATTGACGACTGCGCCAACTACATTGGCGCCTGCGGCTGCCACCATCCTGCATTGATCGTGGGGATACATCCCCGCAAGCCTTTCTCCCTTGTACTGAATCGAACCGTGGAACCCAAGTATGAATTCCCCGGACATGCCAACATTGAGATTCATATTGGGATATTTCGCACGAAGCTGCTCAACGGCACGCAGGCATGCATAAAATTCAGCATCTCCGCCGGAGGCAGTAGTGTCAAAGTCCAGTCCATCCGCACCAGCTTCATTCATCGCCTTGCCCAAGAGAAGAAGATCCGCTTCCAGCATGGCTGCCGTTTCAAGCTGCGCAGCCTGCGCTTCCTTGATCAGACCTTTTGGCATGAGCTCCGCCGCATTCTCGCAAGGGCCATCCGGTTTCGTATAGGTTGGCATATTAGGCATCACACCATACAGCAAAGCCGGTGTCGTAGTCAGCAGCGTCTCTGCCACGGCATATTGCTCTTCCGGGAAGATCGACTTGACCGGTTTAGCGCTGTAATGGACATACGCCATTTCGAGCGTATCAGCCATCAATGCCCTTTCATATGTCTGGAGGATCTGCGGCATTGCTATCGGAAGTCCGAGCCTGGTGAATTTCAACGGCTGTGAATCATAAGTCAGCACAAGTTCATTTCCTCGTTCCACACTCACAAATTTCCTTGGCTCGCATATGATCTTTTCAAGCTTCTCCATATCCTCCGCGGTGAGAGGCGGGCATTTTGCCTTTTTGGCTGCCTCTTCAACTCCAGCTTCGATTTCTTTTCTGATTTCAGATTCAGACATTTCAACGAATGATCCGTCACCCATCCTGGTTAAAACCAAAGTGATCCCTCCTTTATATATAATGATTTTATTTACAGTTTCAGTATAGTGACTTATTGATATTATTACATTATGCAAGGTGTAAACTTCTTGGCCGTTTAAATTATGCACTCTGTAAAATCATTTCTCTTATATTGTCTCATCTTATATTCATGTCGTAAAAATAGGCATGGATCGCAAATTCAAGGGCAAATCTCCGGTCGCAATCGTCAAACCCGTCGCCCAGGATATCCTGAATCTTTTCCAGCCTGAAATACAAGGTTTGCCTCACAACGAAAAGCTTTTCGGCCGTCTTTTGTTTTGAGCAATTGCATTCATAATACACTTTAAGGGTATGGAGCAGTTCAGTGTTTACCGGGTCGAGCAATCCGCCCAGATGATCTTTTACGAATTCATCCAGTACATAAAGATCCTTTAGTGGACGTATGATCCGGCTGATGAAAAGCTTGTCGAAAATAATGGTCTTTCCACATTTGTCATCGTTTGCGGCAAGTGTCTCAATAGCTGTGTCATAGCTCTTTTTGAGATCTGTCAATTTTCCGATTTTCTTGCCTATAAAGAAGCCGGAATTCCTGTAATCCGCAAACTGATTTTTGTATTGGCGAAGATGTTCAATAGCTTTTTCCACACTTTCCCAGACGTTTTCAATCGTATCGGGTATCAGGACGATGTAGCTGATAATACCATTCTCCATATAGCCGAGCACCGAAAAACCTTCATCGTTCAGGACGCGTTTGACAATGACGGTCGTATGGAGAAGAAAATCATCGAAGGATATTCTTTCATCAAATTTTGATGCGGCGTTCATTTCATGCTGATCATCAGCCTCGGCCATGCTGGTGCAGCAGGTATTAGTGCAGCAAACGAAAAGCTCCTTGAAATTCCCTGCCAGGCCTGCTTCCCGGATTTTTTCCCTGATCGCAGGTTCGCCAAGGTTGCCGTTCAGCCATTGCTTGAGCCAGCCATTGTCCTTGTAGAGCTTTTCTTCTCTCCCCAACAGTTCTGTGACAATATCGTTTTTCAGCTTGTTGGACAGCCTGTTGAGTATAAGAAGCTCGAATTGGGATATCGCTCGCTCCGAGCTTTTGAAAATCAGGTATCCCCAATTCTTCTCAATAATCTTCAGGTGCTTGATTGCTATGCTTCCGATAGTAAATATTTCATCATCAGCCAGGTTTTTGTTCAGTATCTCCAGTCTGGAATCGATAAATTTTTTCAGTTCCTCAGACGCTCCGAATTGTTTTCCCTTGAGCGGCAGATAAGCAACCTCGGCGTTCAAATACTCCGCAGTATATCTGATGCCGTCTGCAATCGTTCCTTTACTGTTGATTGCATTCAGCTGGTTATCATAAAGATCCGCATCCTGGAAAAACTTCGAATCTTCGTTGATCAACAACGTATTCAGGCCTTTTGTTATATCGACGAATCTTGAAATCTCAGTGATTTCAATAAGTGGAAAACCTTTTTCGTTTGCCAGCTCGATCAATTCCCTATCCACTTCATGGTAGTATAGTGCTGTTTCGATGCATAGCGCCGATACACCCTGATCAATGAGCTCTTCGAGAAATCTCAAGGCTATTGCCTTGTCTGTGAATCCGATCCCCGTCGTGAGTATGAGCTCCCTGCCATTGACGCATTCCTTGATGATGTCCCTGATTTCAAGGACATGGACCCAGCTGACGTTCTTCGACAAGCCCCTCTCGCCAGCTATCACTTTCGAAATATAGCGCAAATATTTGGTATCGATCATATCCCGGACGCTTAAGCCATGCGACAATTAAATCAACTTCCTTTCTATTAGAGTGGACCCTATGGTTTCCGAGATGCTTTTACTTAGAATCATTTTACTCTTGGCACTTATATTTTGATATGTTTAATAGAACAAAAAGCCTTGGCCAAAATACAAATCATGCTATAACACTGCTATATTGCAAAATCCTTCCCGACTTTTTCTGGCGGGAAGGATCTCATTGACGAATATTTATTTCTGCATTTAATCTTTGGGGGAAAATACTTCACGGATCATCAGAGCCAGCTTGAGATCCAGGATCGTCTGAAGGTCATCAAAGGAACGGTTTAAAATGCTCTCGACTTTCCCGATCTTGTAACGGACCGTATTCTTGTGCAGGAACAACCGCTCGCTGACTTCCCTGGCATTACCGTTATACTCGAAATAGGAACCAATGAATTTGATCAGATCGGTTTTGTTGACAACATCATACGTCTCAAGCGGTCCGAGGATTTCCCCGCTGAACTTGATCATCGCTTGCGGATTCCTGCTGTCCCAGATGACTTTATACGCACCTAGCTGGTCATACCTGTAAAGCTCTTTGCGGTACTGCGCTGCCGTCGGCAGCAGATCTGTGACCAGAAACGCTTCATTATAGCTGTCAGCAAGCTGTGCGATTTTATTATATGGATTTCCGATCCCTATTCGAATGACTATATCGTCATACTGGACCTGCACCTTTGCCACCATATTGCGGAAGCAGGTGATCACTTTTTCATCTGTTATACGGCTTGATTCCTGGTCCGTCAATACCACCGCGACCTGTGACGGCATGCTGACGACGGGAACCTTGATGAAATTCATCATTCTCATTATATCTGTAAGCTTATCATAGATTTCATTCAGAGATTCCGGTTTCAATCTGCTCCTGCTGATTACCCGCATGATTAAAACACGATAGGCTGAAGATTCAGACAAGCCCAGACTTTTCAGCTGTGCTTTTATTTCCGCCTCTGAATTTATCTCTTCCATGCCAAGCAGGACCGATTTCAATATGTCTGACGGTGCTCTCGCAAGATCAGACACACCGGAAACATATTCACCAACTATATGGGACAATGTTGATATTTTGACATTCCACGGCATCGTCATGATCGGAAAGTCATGGGTGTTTGCAAATTCCGTCACAATTAGTGGTATCGTCTGAATATATGGCCCTGGTGCGAATACGATCCCGGCCATTTTTTGATCATATGCTTCCCGGACAAATTCAATGAAGTCCTCGTCAGTCGCTATCATCAAACCGGTCACAAAATTCAGGTCACCTTCATTGCAGAATTTAATAATATCCTTGACCTCTATCGCCGCCGTCCAGCAGACCTGCCTGTCAAGGCCGTTTTGTCCGGCTACGACCTGCAGACATCTGCATTCAGGAATTTTTAAAATGTCTCGCAGTGTTTTCGACATTTTCAATATACCTCAGAATTGTCAAGAAAAATTTGTAACAGTAGTATTTATCTTCATTCTATACTGTCCAATCTAAATCGACAACGACAATTTACAATAATAGAATTTCAATTTCATATGCTTTTTTTATGATCAAACGGGGACCCTCTCTGGAATTTGAAGGTTCCAGGTAGGGCCCCCATCCGGGACATCTCTGCCCTGCATAAGATAAGGAGTAAGGAACTTTTATATATTTACCGGGCCTTCAATACTTTAGGCAAGCGGTAAATTTCATAATCAGTATCATGCTTGTTCTTTCAGGAAATGTGATATGTCTGCGATCAGTCTTGCTATCATTGAATAAATCCGAACAAGCGCGGCAGGAACAATGAAAGGCCTGGAACATACGTCGTTAATAATAAAGTCGGAAGCCACGCAAATAAGAGAAACCAAAATGTTGGCATCAGCATCTCCTTGACTGGAGCTTTTCCGACTCGAGCTCCCAAATAAAGGAACGGCGCGCATGGCGGCGTTACGCAACCCATGCCGAGGTTAACTCCCAGGACCGCGGCAAACTGAATCGGATCCATACCTAATGCCACTACTACCGGAAGCAATATAGGTGTCGTAAGGAGAATAGCGCTGGTGTCGTCCATCAGCATGCCGATGATTATCATGAACAAGTTGACCATCATTAATAATACGAAAGTATTGTCAGATATCGATTGCAATAGCACCAGAATCATTTGAGGTACGTTTTCCATAATGTAAAGCCTGCTCAATATCATTACCGAGAACAGCATGATCATGATTACACCGGCTGTTGTTATTGAATCGATCATACAGTTTATTATAGCGCCTCGTTCTTTCAAGCCTTTATACACCCAGATACCGACGGGTATCGAATAGACTACGGAAACTGCTGCCGCTTCCGTCGGCGTCATTAAACCGCCATAGATGCCCCCAAGGATTATGATTGGGGAAACCAGGGCGGGCACCGCATGTATCGATCTGGTGCCCAGCCGTTTAATATTTTCTTTCCTTGGCAATGGTTCCGGAAGCTTGATGTTGTGATCATTCCGAAGAAGCCAGAAATTGACGAGAGATAATAATATTATTAATATGATCCCGGGAATGACCGTAGCAAGAAAGCTTGCCAAAACCGACTGACCGCCGACCCAGGCGTAGAGTATCATGCTCAAGCTTGGCGGGATCAGCAATCCCAGAAGGCTGGCGCTCGAAATCAAGGCAGAACTGATGCCGCGCGGATATCCTGCGGCATACATTCTCGGCAGCATGATTGACCCGATGCAGGAGAGTGTTGCCATACCCGATCCGGATATCGAGCCGAATATTGCGCAGGAAATGACCATGACTGCACCCAACCCGCCTTTGATCTTACCGACAAATAATTCAACCAGATTGACCAGACTTTCTCCTATGCCTCCTCTTTCCATAAATGCGCCAGCCATTACAAATAATGGTATGGCAACCAATATAATTGAACCTGCCTTACTGTATCCGTAAGGCGGCAAAAATGTATAATCATACCCGCCAAAAAAAACGATCGTCAGCGTTGACGCGAAGAATGCAAATGGTATTGGGATTCCGAGAAGCAATACAACTATGAGAACGACGACTGCCAAAATGACTATTTCCATATTATGACCTCCTTAATTTTCAGCATTTTGCATTCTTTGGTCATAGGGTTCTTTGACCGATTTTCTGATATTCTGAATCATATATACGAAATTATAGAAGCTGGACAATAAAAGGCTGACAAAAATTGAACTCTGTCCTATAACGATCGGGATTTTATATATTGAGGTCGTAGCGCCTGTCGCCAATGTCCATTGTATTAAAACGAAACCCCAGTAAGTGAAAATAGCGCCAAGTATGAATGTACCGATGCTGTTGATATGGGTAAGAATTTCTTTTTTACGCCCCTTCAGAAATTGACTGAGGATATCCGCACTGATCTGGCTTTTTTCATAACTGCCATAAGAGGAGCCCATCATGTACATCCAAAATGCAACGGTCAGCAGAAATTCTTCATAACCGGGAAACGGAATACCGATCTCCCTCAACACCATCGGTACGAAAACGAGAGCGATAGTCGCTATTCCTGAGATAATCATTAGGAACTTCTGCAGCCTGACCAGTCCATACCATAGCAGTGTTCCATAATTTTCTTTCATGTTACGCCTCCTTTGCAAGGAGGAGGGGAGTAATGAATCATCCCCTCTTCCAGCAATTTTCAATATTTATTTATTAAGTTTTGCTACCTCTGCTCTGCAGCTATCAATGATTTCCTTTGTCAAATCAGCTTCAAGACGCGTCCATGTTTTGTCGCGGATAAAATCTGCTGCGGTTTCCAACTGTTCTGGCGTATACTCTACGACTTTCACACCATAATCATCCGCAAGCTTCTTTTTATAGACTTCTTCATTTTCCTGCGCCACTGAAAAGCTCTTTTCCGATTGCTCGTTAAAGACATCAATAACGATTTGCCTGTCTTCGTCTGAAAGCTTTGACAGAGATTTCTCACTTGCTATGTATGCAGTTGATTCTGCATGCATATAGTTGATGTATATGGTATTGATGACTTCTCCGACCCATGCGTAGTTGACATTTGGTGTCCCCCCGCTCCATCCGTCAACAACCTTTGTCTGGATCGCGGTCGGAACTTCAGCGTATGGAATGGAAACAGCATTGTAGCCCAGATCTTCTACCGGATAAAGCATCGTCAGCATGCTTCCGGGCGCGCGCATTTTTATACCCTTATCTGTGCCGGGAGTAAATACATCTTTAGGCTCTTCGACACATCCCATTGCTATAAATCCTTCAATATCAAAGCCCATGAAAACGACTCCCTGCTCTGCGTTTATATCGGTCATCAGACTAAAGAAATAAGAATCCTTTCCATATAACGGAACCAAATCATCATAACTTGTCGCATAATATGGCAAATATGCTACTCCAAGACGTTTGTCGACATTATCCGGTATGGATCCCTGCTGAATATCAATGGAACCCATCATCAATTCCTCATACACCGTAGAGTAATCTCCCAATTGGTTTGCTGGATAGTAATCGACCTGAACCCTGCCCTCAGTCCTCTCATTAATCATGGCGCATGCTTCTTCATTCAGCGCATTTGAAATATGGTCGATCGGGGAAATTGAGGAAAATCTAAGCGTTGTGACATCAGCCGATTCTGATTCACTGTCTTCAGATCCGCTTGCCGCACCACTGCCACATCCTGCAAAGGACGCGAGGATGAGCAACATGATCAGCATGAAACCGATTTTACTTTTAAAACTCATTTTATACCCTCCTAAATCTAACAATTATAACGGTTGTGTATATGATTAAGTATAATTGGAAATCATGTTTTTGCATTATCCACACTGTCGAATCTTAATCGCCTGTTATTTTACGAAGTGTCTAATCCAACAGAGCGGCTACATGATTGGGGTAATATGATCAAGGTCGATCCAGAGCACTTTAATAATCACTTCTTTCAACACCGTAATAATCTTCAGCTTCATTAACGATCTTGCGCATTCTAGCTTTGATTTCTTCAGATAACTCCACTGGTTTATAATTCTCGATTATTTTTATTGCAGCTTCATAACCCCTATCCGTGAAATCCTTGCGACCGTTTGCTTCCCATGCTTCTCTAGTCGATTTGCAAATCAATTTAGGTTTTGATGGTACAGTTCTAAAATGTTTGTAGGTATGGTCACAACTTACATATTCACCTCCCGGACCTATTTTTTTGATCAATTCAAGAGCTAGCGTTTCTTCATTTACCGGGATTCCATCGATTACTTTATAAATCATTCGTGAAATCTCCACATCCATCATGAGTTTTGAATAATCAAATATTAGACCTTGTCCGAGCATTCCCAGTCCATAGATGACGTTGGCACCTGCCAATGCCGCCATTAAACCGGTCAGTGTCGATTCGTGAATAGATTGAGCATCGGGAATATAACTGTCAGCCTATCCGCCCGCGACAAAGCTGGGAAGCATATAATATTTAGCCAGACCACATACTGCCGCACTCATAAGTGCCAATTCCGGAGTTCCCACTGGCGATGTTGTAAATCGCAAATCAAAGCCAAGCGATGACGAGCCGTAAACACACTTGCTGCCTTTGACTGTAAGCTGCTGGAGAACAAGTCCGCTTAACACCTCACAATTATGAACGACAAACGAGCCTGCCAATGTCACCGGCGCCGTTGCCCCTGACATGGTCATCGATAATATAAGTGCGGGAGCCCCGCCTCTTGCGGATTCAACAATTACCTCTGATACTTCAGGTGTGAGAAGCAGCGGACTGTTGGGACATATCGTAGCCGTATAAATAGGATTTTGCCTGAAGTTTTCTTCTCCGCCGCTGGCTTCATATGCCAATTGAAGCATCTTTTTGCAGTTATATCCATTGCCAGAGCCAATAAATGCATGCTTTGACGTATTATAAAAAATCTTTTCGGCATTATGAATGGTTTGAACTTTGCCAGGTACATCATTGCACCCGCAAGCCCTTTCATAAACCGATAGCTCCTCAATGGAATCACATACTCTTGTTATTTGAGCCAAATCATTCCTTGTTGTGACTCTTTCTTCCCTCGTATACGGATCGATGACAGAGACTCCTTCTCCAAAGTTCGTAAATCCAACTTTCGTTCCAACAAGATAGTTCTGTCGCGGATCCCTGCCGCAAAGCTCAAATTTTTCTGGCGCGGAATCGATTGCATCTTCGACAATTCTGGCAGGAATTTTAACAATATTGTTAATATGATCTACCATGCAGCCTCCGCCTTCAAATATATCCCGCGCCTCTTTGCTTGGTACGCGCACTCCGGTTTCTTCCAAAACTTCAAGCGTGCCATTATGAATGGCTTGAAAGTCTTCAGCCGAAAGTGTATTGATTCCAAATCCTGTTCGAGAAATTTTTTGATCAAAATATTTATTCATATTTACCTCCTTTTCAGTCCCATCGTACTGTAGTGTCAGTTGCTTATCATCTGCATGCATAATTCTTTAGTCTCAATGGCATCAGCCCCATAGCCGTCAGCCCCGATACTGGCAGCGAATTCCTTTGATATAGGCGCCCCTCCAACCAATACTTTGACTCTGTCACGCAAACCCTCTTCTTCCAATAAGTCTATTGTCTCTTTCATTGCCATCATTGTTGTGGTTAAGAGCGATGACATACATACGAATTGGGGCTGATATTTTTTCGTGGCATCGACAAACGCATCAGGCGAGATATCTACACCGAGATTCACTACATCAAATCCTCCAGTCTCCAATATCATCGCGACAAGATTTTTCCCGATCTCATGAAGATCTCCCCGTACAGTAGCAATGATAACCGTACCCTTTGGCTTGACATCTTCTTTTGAAATAAACGGTTTTACTTTTTCCATACCCACAGATACTGCTCTGGCAGCCATGAGCACCTCAGGAATGTACATATCGCCATCCCTGAACCTTTCGCCCACAAAGTTCATTCCTGATACTAATCCCAAATCAATAATCTCGAGTGGCAAAACGCCTTGACCCAACAGTTCCGTCACCAATACTCCGGCTGTTTCAACATCTCCCTCAATTATTGCTTCCCTGAGTCCATCGAATTGTGTCATTTCTTTACTCCTTTCAAATGAAATTTATATTCATCATACATTCTCACATTTAAAATACTATATCTGAATTTACAATTATATTTGGACAGACTCACAAGAACTTGCATGACTTTATAGAAACGATCCGGATTTTTGACCCGAAAATTTGTCGGAGTAATAATTCACTCGTGCATTTATTTAATAAATGTTATAATATTGCAAATAAATAACACTGAAATTGTGAGGCCGGCTTAATAAAACAAAGTATTTGGCCTGCCTGGCACAAGCGAATCAATTGGATCAAAACAACCTTGTCCGCAAGGGATCATGTTGCTGCTAAATAGGAGTATCGTATTAACAATGAGACTTAGTGATTTGATATACAGCATAGACTCTGGTTTATTAAAATTGCTCGCTGGAAAATCCGGGCTTGCTCGGGAGATCAAGTGGTTTGCTATCGTCGAAAAAGTATCTCATTCAGAATTCATCAATCAAGGGGACCTGGTTTTCATTACAGGGTCTGGATTAAACGACGAGCAAAGCTTGCTTGAGTTGACAGCCTCGATTCTTAAACAAAAGGCCGCAGGTGTCGTATTTGCACCTGGACCTTATATAAATAACGTGTCTGAAGACATAATCAATTTTTGTAATGCAAACGATTTCCCAGCATTTATTATGCCATGGGACATAAAAATCTCGACATTAACGCATACGATTGCCGAGTTTTTAATATTTGAAAAGTCATCGGACGGCGAAAAACTGAATCCCATACTGCAGGAGATTTTACTGAAAAGTGGGGATACACTCTGGTCTAAAGAAACGCATGACATCATTCAAGGAAATGATTTATTCACTTTCCCGAGCGCAAGAGTTCTTTTATTCAAAATTTATTACCGAAAGAATGCTCCAAATCATATTAATACTTCAGAAGATGAGCCCTTCATGGAACCAATTTTAAAGAACATTGATAATTACATCAATAAATTTTTATACCTAAAGACTATTCCTGTTGGTTTCGAAAATAGTCAGGCCTATATTTTATTAGACAAATCAGGGAATCAATTAAATGAAAATAGGATGCTTGATGATTTCATGTCATTGATTAAAAATTTGAATATTAATTTTCCCGATTACAAAGTCGTGATTGGGATGGGCAATCATTATCAAGGGGTTGAAAACATCAGCAAGAGTTATAACGAAGCTTGCTGTATAGCTAATATTTTCAAGCAAAAAAAACAAACATCAACTTTTGATTTCTGCTTTTCAAATCTCAGAAGCCACAGATTGATGTTTGAGAATCCCAATATAGACAGCATGCGGAATTTTTATTTGAAGACCCTGGGTCCTCTAAAGGAATACGACAGAATCCACCATGATTCATTACTCAATTTTTTAAGCAAATATATAACCTGCAATTGCAATATCAATGAGACCAGTGCTGAATTATTCATGCATAAGAATACAGTAATATATAAACTTAAAAAGATTGAAGCGATTTTAAACATCAATACGAATAAAAACGAAGATATCTTGGATGTCTGGATTGCTTTTTTAATCAAAGATGTATTTGATGATCAAATAAGCGATTAGATAAATACTTTAAAATTTGATTTGCCCGTTTACCTTTCCTCTTTCTTTTGCAGGTCGCTGCCATAATGCTGCGCAAAATAGGTCTTCGAATACTTGTCGAGCTTCCATTCGGGAACCTTGCAATCATTGCAGGGCTTGGCGATCCACTTGTTCCGAAGCCATCGGGCCGCCCTGGAATTCCGCGAGTTGTATACCTGGAAGGTCTTTCCGCAATGCGTCGTGATGATGGCATATTCGCCTTTTTTTTCAACGCTCCGAATGCCGTGCAGGACGCCGCTCCTGGATGGCCAGAGCTTTATTTTATCGAGCAGCGAAAAGAGCTCCACGTTTTTTCGATAATATCGTTTTTTTTCAGTCATCAGAGCTTGAGCCTCCCCTCCAGATGGGCATTGGATGCGGCAACGATCGAGCTGAGCATTTTAATGCCGATGGAAGATATGACGACTATTTCAGTGCCGGGGATCGCTTCATGCCATTCATTCAAGTGAACATCAGCCATGACCGCGCTGATTTCAATATTGCCCCGGTCTGTTTGCGCAAAGCCCTTTATGCGGAAGCTGCCAGGCGATACATGCCGCAGGAATTCTTCCAGCCCTGAATAGGATATCGGCGAATCAGCCTTCAGTACAAACGCGCTTGGTCTTGTTTCATATGTATTTGTGGTTTCCGTGCTTTCCTTTTTCGCATCAGTGAAATGACTCGCAACGTCACGGATATCCACGCGGCAATAAGAAGTGACATAGATGCCGGCTGACGGATTGATTTCACGTATCCGACCTGATACCTCCTCAATGTGCGCATGGTCGACCAGATCGGCCTTGTTGACGATCACGGCGTTCGCATATTCCACCTGACGCGCAAGCGCCGGCAACAGCTCCATCAGATCCATGAAATGCAGCGCGTCAACGACACAGATCATCCCTGCCATTTCATAAGCGTCTGCGGTCCTATGCCGTATCCCTTCGAGGATTTGTCCCATATTCGACGGATCGGCCAGCCCGGAGGCTTCAATAAACAGAATTTCCAGATTCATAGCCGATAATGCGATCAGGCTGTCCACGAACTTGTCCTTGATGCAGGCGCAAAAAACAGACCCGTTGGACAATTCAGCCATTTCGATGCCGTCGCGTTCAATGAGGCGGGCATCGACATTGATTTCGCCAAATTCATTGACGACAACGCCGATCCTGCGGTCTTTATACGATTCCAGCAGCGACTGCAGCAGTGTTGTCTTTCCTGCGCCCAGAAATCCAGTTAAAAGATAGATTTTTATCATGGTTCATTCCTTCTTTTTTATGGCGGGGAGCCCGAGAGTCTCACTCGGCTGCATAGATTTAGAGTCTATGTGATCCATACGATCCGCTCCCCATATCAATTTCACGTTCCACGGTTCCCATGAAACCTGAAAAACAGTTACAATACTTCAGCCAGCATGACCGCGGTCCCGATCTGGAGTGGATCATGCACCAAACGCTTGTCATGGACCCTGCAGGCACAATCGCACAGCGACAGCGGCACTCCCGGGGCTGCGATATACGCATCATAAGCCAGAATGCCCGGTTTCAGCCAGTTGCCTTCATTAGTGGCATCGAAAATATAACTAAAATTCAACATATCCTTTGAATCGGCCAGGATCACATCCGCCTGCACGCCTGAAGCCTTTTCATGAACCTTGTCATAGACTGAGACAATCGCCCCCTTCCGCTTCAATATCTCGGACGCTTTTCCGCCAACAATGCCGCAACCCAGTACAAGGACATTCTTATCGCAAAGCGAGCCGGCCATGGCTTCAAGCGCGGTCACATAGCCAAGTGCCGTTGCCTGATTGTTGTCGGAGCACTTCCCGTTTTTGAAATTCAAGGCGATATATCTGTCGTCATCCGCCATGAACAGTATGTCCGCATTCCTTTCGACCGCTTCATGCATCCCGTTCACATCGGTGCCGGCAGTTACAAAGGCTTTGGCGCCTGCAGCCCGTAAAATGGCTGCGACCGACTCGGCAAAGGTGCCGATCACTCCGAGCCCTGATGTAACAGGGACCACAGCAACAGAGCATCGTTCCAGCCTGCGTCGCATCTCTTCGAAATCAAGTCCGTTCGCTTTGGCGGCAAGCTCGCCAAGGGACATTCCGATCCTGCTTTTCAAATCAGCATCATACCGGCTCATTTCCTCTTCCATGCTGCTGATCCAATCCTCAATCAATCTGGTCATTTTCTTCTCCTAAATATTCAAAGGCGCCCCGTCCACGAAGGCGATGCTTCTTCCGACTCTCTTGATTGTCCGGTACCCGCCTTTCACCAGCGCGATCCGTTCTATTCCGATTCCAAGCCCTACCCATGTGTCGAAGATCCCCCAGTTCGCGTCCAGCTTGTGGGGTCCATAGGACCCGGAGGCGATCTCGATCCCGTCAACGACGATATCCAGGGTCTCTCCATACACTGTGGAATCCTCCCTGACAAGCTCATAGCCTTCTATGCCGGCGATCTTCATGGCGGCAACGGCCATTGATTCCAGACGCTTCATCTGGCCGCCCTCCTCCACGCTGCCCAGCTCGACAAAGTTCAGCATGGTGAATTCATTCATATGCAAGGCACCCTGCGATTCTTTCCGGAAGCAGGATCCGGCCTCGAAAATCTTCACCGGTCCATTTACGATCCGCTGAAGCTCCCGCATGACCACATACAGATTCGGAGCCAGCATCGGCCTGAGGCATTTTTTGGCATCCAGCCAGAAAACCTGCTCCCGCAGCGGATTCTCCTTGGTGATCGTCATTTGATCCAGCATCTTTGACGAAATGATCGTAGGGGTTGTAACCCGCGTAAAACCCTCCTGCCCGATCAGCCAGTCCGTCAAGTCGCGCTCGATGCGATAGGACTCAGGCGCTTTTTGGGAGTTAAGCAGATCCTTTATCTTTTCTCTATTATACCTTACATGCTCCATCTCTGTCTTTCGGAAAAAATCATTCCTTCCCGATTCGTCATCGAAAGTCATTCCAAGAATTTCTTCAGAAGCAGAAAGCTCTGTAAGACGCTCCTTTTGAGTGATGGTCAATGAAACCGTCATTTCAGCCTCCGATCCGTTCAGTACCGGTGCGGGACCCATTTCCGGCAATGCTCCGAAGCAGCTGCTGCTGCATCGCTCCCCGTTTGGCCTCCAGCTCTTTCAGGGAATCCGCCACATTGATGAATGTCCCTCTCCAGCTTTCGGCGCCTGGCCGATAGTCGCTGAGCACTTCGTCCGCGCCGAAGAGATTTTCTCGCAAGATCAGCGGGCCGGCTTCCCCCATGATATGCTCCCCGTGGCGGTGAAATCCTTTAGCATCCACCAGATAATGCTCGATCGCGCTATATCTAAGTGTATGCTCTTTTCTTGGCAGGAAATCACCATTCACAGTCATATCAGCAAGCTCTGAAAGCAGATTCATGCCAGTCGTATGATAGACAACCATCGGCGTCTGGCTAGGGATGCGGGCGTCGATCTCCAGGACTTTCAAAGTCCCTTCATCATCGATCACTTCCACATCCATGATCCCGTGCAGATCCACCAACGTGGCAAGCTGGATAGCCATCCTCTCGAATTCCTTCGTTTGCCGCTCGGTCACAGGACATGGCGATGTGACCATGCAGCAGTCATATACCTCATCCATGTGGATTTCCGTGACGGCATAGGTCCGATAGTTGCCCGGCGACCCTATGACCTCTATCGAATAGGATCTGCCCTCCAGATATTCCTGGATGACCCAGTCCCGCGGATTTCCGACTGCATGAAGGAAAGCTTCCACCTCTTTGATCGTTTCCGCCTTGCGCACACCCACGCTTCCGCTTTCACCGGAAGGCTTGATGATGTATGGGGATTTACACTCTGGAAAATAACAGGGAGCCGGAACATCGTTCGCCCTGATCAACTTATCCGACAGCAGCTTCGAAGAGGAAATCGAATAGGCATATGGATCGAAAGCGATCTTGATATGATGTTCGGCTGCGATTTCAAATAAAGCCGTATGCACCTCTTTATTTTCCAGGGCAGGCAGGATAAAATCCGCCGTCTTAAGCAGCTTGATCAGCTTTTCTTCTTTTTTCAGCACGTCATATGCTGCGAATTCATCACAGAATCCCGAGGCGGGAGCATTTTCATTCTTGTCTATCACAAGGCTCCTGATCCCTGCTTTCCCAGCCAGATAAACCGCCTCAGTGCCTTGCAGCTTCCCGCCAATGATCGCTACACGATTCATTATATCATCTCCTCCCGAACCAATCGTCCCTTATGACCGCATTTTCCTTAGTTGATCGAGATATGCCACATATTCTGCCGTGCTTGCTGTCTCAAGCGCCATGCCATGCAATATTTCAATTGCTTCCTTTGCTGTGCGGCCGCCCTCGTCGACGTCCATTTTGCTCTGCGCGACGCCCATGAGGCCTGTCTTTGGCGGAATGATGGACGTGACAACATTTGCCCCTGCGTCCATACGGCTTTCCAGCCCTTTTATCCCGTCGACATCCAAAGACGCCGGTATCAGCGCATGCGGATATAGAATGCGCATCAGCGCAATAATTTTCAATTCCAGGTTCCGATCCGGCGTCGCGATTTTTTCCATCGGGCTCCCCGCCTGCGGCACAAAGCTCATGACGCGGATCTGCGAAGCGCCGATTTCTCCCATGACCATCAGCGAATCGGCAATATCACTGTAGGTTTCTCCGATCCCGGCAAGCAGGCCTTCCTCGATCAGCATGCCCATTTCCTTCGCTCGAAGCTTGCATGCCATCCGCTCATGGTAATCCTGATCCAGGCGGAGCGTCTTGAACAATTCCTGATTATGGGTCTCCTGGTACAAAGCATACCAATCCGTGCCCAGTGCCGCGAACTTGTCTATCAATTCCCCGCTGATGACACCTGGCGACAGCATTACAGGAACATCGACTGTCTCTTTGATTTCTTTGACGATATCCAGTACCGTCGCAAATCCTTCCGCATGGTACAGCGCATCCTCACCCATGGTCAGATCGACAAGATTGACGCCTGAATCCGTAAGCTCCCTGGCGATGGCAAGCACCTCATCCTTTGTTTTCCGATACCTGTCTATCCCGTTGGACTTCCTGAAATAGCAGAAGTTGCAGTTGTTTCTGCAGAATGTTGAAAAGTATACGAAACCATACATGAAAACCTTATTTCCGAAAACCTTCTCACGCTCTGCTCTGGCCAGTGCGAACAACCGATCCATTTTCGCCCCGTCGTCTTCCAGATATGAAATTATTTCTTCTCTCGTCAATCTTGCCATAGTCAGTACCCCCTTCGATACATTCATCCAGCAGTAAATTTAAAATGTCATCGCTTTGAGATATGCATCTTGAAATTCCGGATATGTCGATAACTCCAGATGCATGATCGACCCTGATATTTTTTCAGCTTCCCTTCTCTTCGTACACGACAGCAACGCCTGGCTCGCCCCGATCCCTGCGGCATTCCCGACATAAGCGATGCGCTCCCTGTCAATGTCCGGAATGAGTCCGACTGCGATGGCACTTTCAACCTTGATGTAATTTCCAAATGCGCCTGCAATCAGAATTCTGGCTATGTCATCCTCCTTGATCCGCATCTCGTGAAGCATGACCTTGATCCCGGCGCTTATCGCCGCTTTCGCAAGCTGCACCTCCCGAATATCCTTCTGCAGGATCACAATGTCATTTGAATTTTCTCCACGGCAGAGGACGAATTCCTTTCCATGGGCGCCTTTCCGCACCCGTCCTGCGACCTGGCGGGATATTCCCTTTTCGATCAGCTTATTTTCGTCCAGCAGTTTGCGGGTTTTGTCGACAATGCCTGTGCGAACCAGCTCGGCGACCGCGTCGATGATTCCTGAACCGCAAAGGCCAGCGGCCGGCTGGTGGTCTATCGTTTTTATGATCACCTCATCCTGCATTATTTGCACAGCTTCAATAGCTCCGGCTGCCGCACGCATCCCCTGGAAAATCGAAGCGCCTTCAAAAGCGGGTCCGGCTGCAGTCGAACAGGCAATCGCTTTTCCATTCATTGCAAGTACGATTTCGCCATTCGTTCCAACGTCCAGCATCAGGTGCGCCTCTTCCTGATCCAGCAAGCCTGTCGCGATGAGGCCCGCCGTGATATCCGATCCAACATGACCGGCAATGCTGGGGAGCAGATAATACCGGGCCAGATTATTAGTGTCAAGCTTGAAATCCTTTGCATAGCCGCTTACCGCAGCGCGAAATACCGGAGCAAAAGGGGACATGGCAAGCTGGATCGGCTCCACGCCCATGAAAAAATGTCCCATGGTCGTATTCCCTGCCACGGTCACATCATAGATGTTATCATTTTTAATACCGGTTTTCGCAGCCAGCCAGTCGATGATCCCGTTGAGGCATTCTATGATTTTCCCGTGGATGTTGCTCAGATTCTCCGTGCATTCCGCCGCATAGTTGATTCTCGAGATGACATCCGCTCCATAGGCAGCCTGGGGATTGGTTCTGGCCACTGCGGCGATCCTCTTGGCGGAAGTCAGATCCCACAGCATTCCCACGACAGTGGTCGTTCCAATATCAAAGGAAACTCCAAAGCATGATCCAACTGTATTTCCTTCTTCAAGATGGATGATTTCCTTATCATGAAGAGTGACGGTCAGATCTCCGCTTTTCTTGAGAAGTCCGGGGATATTGGCCAGCAATGCCGAATTGATGATGAGCCCTTCGGTTTTGCAGGCTTCGATGATCCGTGACTCGTCACTTCTTTGATCCAGCAGTGATGCTTTTTTGACGGAAATGAGCCTTTTGTATATCAGATGGTCCGCATCAATAGCATCCTGCGTATCCAGAAGCGTCGTTTTTCTCTTGATCGCGCTGTCTGAAACGGGAATTTCAACAACGGCATCCTCTGTCGGCCTGAAACGGCAGGCCAGCCGGTAACCGGCCGAAACCTCCCATTGTGTAAGCTTTTGTCTTTCCGCGTCACACAAATCCGCAGTATTTCCCTCGACGATGCGAACTTTGCATTTGCCGCAGGTGCCAGCGCCGGCACAATTTCCATCAATTGCCACGCCTGCCTCCACCGCGATCTCAAGTGCGGTTTTACCCGGATCGCCGACCCATATGATTTGCTCTGGTAAAAATTTCAATTCCACTTCGATACTCACCTTTCAGGCCTTATGCCTTATGCTGCAGAATTCACAGCCGCCCGGATTCCCGATGCAGGCTTCGCATTCAAAAGCAGGCAGCTGGTCCGGATCATCCACCACCAAGTAGAGGCCGGAACAGGTCTTCATCGGAAGCATGATGCCGCTCTCCAAAACCTTGACGCCAATGTCGCTTCCGTTCAGGATCCTTTCAATGTTTATGCTTTCAACAAGCTCCATGCCGTAGAATCCCGGGCCGAAACTGCCGGACAAGTATCCGCCTCCCCCCGGGCCCGCTCTCAATTCTTCTTCAGCCATTTCATGGATCATGGCTCCCAGAAGGTCCCGCCCGGCGTCGATATAGGCCGTTCCCCACAAGTCTGCAAACAGTTGCCTCGTCATGGCTTCATCTTGCCCGCAGCTGCATTCACCCGCGGTGATCATGTACAGGTAGCCGCCTTTGACATTTTTATCCGGTATTTGCTCAAATGCACGGCATTCCAATTCGAATCCGCAGGCGGTCACCTTATGGCCTTTGAATGCCTCGGAGCCAAAAGAGGATATCCGGGCTTGGATTTTTATGCCCTGGATACCGTTGCTCCTGACGTCCATGGCTTCGCGGTACATGCGTCTGTGCTTTTCTTTTTCAAAGTCCAGTCCGCAAAATTTTATGTAGTACCGTTCAGCCAGGCTGCGTGCTTCCTCTTCTGAAAATGTGATCTTTGTGTTCTTCATCATTTTCTATATCTCTTTCTTTCCGGGTCATGATTTCGCGCTGTTTCGAATATCCGCCAGCAAATCCGCCCTGCTCGGTATAATGGAGATCCATTTCTGCTCGCCGTTGATACACATTGTCGGCAAATTCTGGATGCCCATTTTTCTTGTTCGCGCGATATCTTCACGGATGGTGTACTTATAGACTCTATACTCCGCAATATCCTTAAAATCATCATATGCATCGGCAACGCTGTTGTACATATAGGTGCATGCCGCACATTGTTCCGGATCAAGCAGGAAAAGCTCGATCAGGACCTTGTCAAGATTGGCGTAGTCCGGAATCTCGACGTCGATGTCGTCTACGACGGCATGATAGTTTTCGATCATTTTCTTGGCGTCTTCCGGATGGTGTACGGCCTGTGCTGCAGCGATGGTGTTTTCGATGGGTGTATCATACGGCATGTCGCAGCCTGGACTGATCACGAGATTAAAGTGATCGACACTGTCAAGCAGATCGACAACACACTTCATGTTGTCTTCCTGAGTCCCGAACAGCATGGTCGTGGTCAGCGGAATATTGCCTCCCAGGGTGATATTATACTTGTCCGTCGTCACCTTTGCTCCCGCCAGGTCTACATTTTCGTCGACAGAAATCCCGTCCGGATTCATCTGGCACATCACGTCGATCTGCTTGGTTGCATTACCACAGACAAAGAAGCAGGAGTATGCGCCTTGCGCCCTGATGAAATCGAATACGGCCGTGAAGCCTTCAGAAAGCATTTTCTCAATGTGCTTCGGAGATATCTGGCTCACCAGAGGATCCACCACCGCGATGACATCCATACCGGCCTCAATGTACATTCGGGACATCGCGATCGCGACCTGCGCGCAGAAATTCACGAGTTCCTTCACATAAGGCGCATCAGTAACCATATCCATGAATATATCGCTGCCCCGCAGATGCGACGCCAATGTAAACGGCCCGCAGATCAATCCATAAAGCGCGACCTTGTCGCCGATTTCCGCCTTCACTCTGCGCATTGCCGATAAAATCATCGGGAGTCTTCCGGATTCAGGTGTCGGGATCATGCAGGTGCAAGGTATCCTTTTCTCACCGGCATACGGATGCGATTTGACCGACGGCGGATTATTCTTCGCCCAAAGTAGGTCGCAGCCCAAAAACTCAGCCTCTACCTGAAGATCGAAAAGTACCGGCATACCGTCCGGCGAATATAATTTGTACACCTCAAGCAGCGATTCCACCAGCTTGTCTTCATCGCGCAGGATCTCTTCAGCGGTATATCCCTTCAATTTTCCGGCATGCACACCTGCAAACGGCACCCAAGGCACCACATCAGTCTTTTCATGATCAAGCGTCTTGAATATCAATTCTTTACTCATTATTCTCCTCCTGTGATTTCATCTTGAACTTTCCGGAACACAAACCGTATTCAGCTTTACCTCAATACTATCTTCCGCAGTTTCGTTTGTATATGTTTTGTAAAACAAAAGCGATTGTATAAAAATACAAACCAACAATTCATTATGATAACCGATCTTGGCCGCCCCCAAGACAGAGAGCACGTTCTGTCTTGGGGGGCGACATCAACAACCTGGTTTAGCTTAAGATTCAGACGTTCGACGCCTTGATGCCGTATTTTTCCAGTTTTCCCGCTTTTCGATCTTCGCCAAGCCACATCAGAAGACGGATTTCCATAAATGCCACAACAAACATGAACGGAATCGAAATCAGGATCGACAAGTATTTCAGCGCAGAGAAGTCTGCATTCGCTGTCAGGATCGATATGGGAACCAGTGTCAGTACGAAACACCAGAACACGCGCAGCCACTTGTTCACATCGCCGCTGGCGTCTGTTTTCCTGGCAGTCGTCTGAGCGAGGGACAGCGAAGCCGTATCGAGTGAAGAGGCCACGAATCCGACGATGATGAATATGAACAGCGCCGGAATTATTACCTGGCCTCCCGGAAGAAGGCCGATCACTTCGAAGATACCCGCCTGCCCTTGACCGCCGTTTGCCAGCGCCACGATATCAGTCTGTCCGGTAAGGTGCGCGTGGATCGAAAAACTGCCATTGATTGTGAAAAGGAACCAGCCACCGGCCGAAATACCGATCAGAGTGGCCCATACCAACTGGCGCAGCGTCCTTCCCTTGGATATCTTGGCAATGAAAATCCCCATCAGCGCCGCATAATTCAAGTAAAACGCCTGGAAGAACATGGTCCAGTTTTCCGGAAATCCGGACTGAGTGACAGGATCCGAGAATAGACTCATGCGTGGGAACATTTCAATCATCCAGCCGAAAGAATTGACCGAGTTTTTCATGATGAACGTCGTCGGTCCTGCAAAGAATATGTATCCTATAACTAAAATGGCAAGTATTGTTGTCGCACTGCTTAATCTTGCCATGCCTCTTTTGGTGCCGAGGAAGGATGTGAACGTGAACACGAGTCCGATGACGACAACAATCATGATTTTAACAAAATTTGTTATTTCAATTCCGAATACCGTATTCAACGCACCGCCCGCCAGAGGAACAGCAAGTCCCAGGCTGCATCCAAGACCGCCGACAATCCCGAAAATGACGCAAAAGTCGATCAGTTTTCCAACGAAAGTTTTGCCTTTGAATTTGCCCATCATTCCGCAGCAGACCGCACTGGTCTGGAGAAGCGGGATTTTCCTGATATAAAAGGCATAGGCCATGGCCGCCCCGATGGCGACATAGATGCACTGGCCGGATAGCCCCCAGTGAAACAGCTGATACCCCAGCGAAGATTCGAGCGCTTCGATACTTCTCGGCTCCATTCCAAGACCCGGCGTCTCATAATAAAACGCCCATTCTGTAAACGACCAGTATAGCGCTGCAGATGCCAATGCAGCAAGGGTCATCATGGCGATATAGCTGAATAGGGAATATTCCGGTTCCTCGTCTCCAAATCTGATGTTTGCATATTTACCGAGCCCAAGGTAGATGGAAATGCACAACGTCGCTAGAGTAAAGACTAAAAGAATGGACCCGAATATATCGATCGTGCTCCAAAATGCACCGTTTACTCCTTCTAAGGTTACGTCGGGCATAATGAACATGAATGCTACAAATGTAAAAAGTATTGCCAGGCTGATGATGATAAGGGGAAAATCATATTTTGTTTTTCGGTTTGTTTCTTTCTCTTCCACTGTGAGCGGAAGATCGAGTTCTTCAGTTCTTTGACTGTTTTTTATACCTTCCATTTTTTCATTGCCTCCTAAACAAAGAGCATTAATTAATTAATTAATTGATCGTCAGATCAATTGGTTGATATTCAATTCCCATTAATAATCTTTCCTATTTGTATTCTGTCATTTTCGGCGTCATGCCGCACAAGCTCCGAAGTGGATGCCTGTGCGACATGGCATCCGTTTAAAAAATGAAAGAAGTCTTGATTTAGAAAGATTTTCCCAGCTTTTTCTTAAAAAGCTCAACGCTTGGAATTTTAATGCCCAGTAATTCAGCAATTTTTATTTTAGCGGCCATGCCGTAGCTTGCGTGCGGCCTGTCCAAAACGGTTCCGATATCCAAAGATTCCCTGATCTCTTTCATCTTGAACGAATCTGACAGATCAAACACACTGCATCCCAGTTTGTTTGCGACATATTCCTTTGCAGCATCTATTTTCATGCCTTTCATGACCATACGAGCCACCAGATCTCCGGCAGTCCGTATACCACCCATTCCGGCGGCCATTTCATGCATTACTGCCATGCCAAAGGGATCTCCGTGGCCAATCTACAACCCGTCGGCTTTGCCGATTTCAAGCATCGCTTTAGCCGCTCTCGTCGTTGCGTCTGTAGGCGACGTGTTCGTAAGAGGAATACCTCCGACGCCCATGCCCACATTGACCAGCACCGGAATATCCGCTACCCTGGTTGCTTCCTTGACGTAAGTCAGCGATCTTGACAGGTTCCAGGCAAAGGATCTGCTGCTGTTGGTGTTGATTACGGCACCAAAGCTGTGGACACCCGCCGCTTCTACGGATTTGACCTGCTTTGCAGGGTACTGTCCGGCGAGCCGTTCGCCCTCGAACTTCAGCTTACCGTGCATGCCAAGATGAAATTCGTTGGCCATGCCCATCGTGATGCTCAGGTCCGGATATTTCTGTGAAAGCACCTTGGCCGCAGACAATGCCGCCAAGGCATCGGCATCCCCGCTGGCACCGGCTGTATCGAACTGGATCCCGCAGGCGCCAGCTTCAGCCATCAGCGATCCGACATAAATCATGTCGCTCTTGCAGAGTTCCACCGCTTCCTCCTGCGCAGCCATGGCTTCCCTGATCTTGCCGTCTGGCAGCAAGGTCGCCCAATTGTCCACTGGGCCATCCGGCTTAGTGTAAAGTCCCATGTTCGGCATCGCGCCGTAGAAAATCGGCATGATACAGTTCATCTGTGCATGTTCCATCGCCATCGCTTCTTCCGGCGCAATGGTTTTGACAGCCTTATAGCTGTAATCCGTCATAGCCAGTTCCATCGTGTCCGAGCACAGCACTCTTTCATGAATCAAGAGAGCCGTTGAGCGATCCACCGGTATGGCGCATCTGACCGGCAGCTTCAAAGTCCCGGCATCAAATGTCACAACGCCTTCGTTTCCTCTTTCAACGCTGACATTTTTCTGCGGCATCGTCAAAATATCGACCAGCTGATCGACATCATCCGAACTCATCGGCTGGGATTTCCCTTTGAAGACGGCATCTTCCATCCCGGCCAGGACGTCTTCCTTGATCTCGGCCTTCGACATCCAGACGCCTTCGCCGTCTCCCATTCTCGTAAAAAACTTATCCATATATTAAATCCTCCTTTCTTTAATGATTTTTTTCATCCAATAGTCTCTTGGCGGTTCTGCAGCATTCCGAAGCATCTTCGCTATACGCGTTCGCTCCGATCTTGTTTGCCCATTTCTGTGTGACAGGCGCCCCGCCTACCATTGTTATGAATTTGTCCCGAATCCCTTTTTCTTTCAGGATCTCTTCGATTTCCTTCTGAACCCCCATTGTTGTTGTTAAAAGCGCGCTGGTTCCTATGATATCGGCGTCATGCTCCAGCGCTTTTTCAATAATGGTTTTTGCAGGCACTTCCCTGCCAAGGTCATAAACTTCAAAACCTGTGGTCTTCAGTAGAGAGCAGCAAATGCCTTTTCCGATATCATGGACGTCTCCCTCCACGGTTGCCATCACTATTTTTCCCTTTTGCTCCACGATTCTGCCGCTTTTGACCAATTCATCCTCGACTCTTTTAGTCACTGCCTTCATCACTTCAGTCGCGAAAATCAGTTCGGGTAAAAAGATTTCTCCCCTTCCGAACTGCTCTCCCAATTCATTGATTCCGGCACTGAAGCCATCCGTCAGCAGCTCGACAGGATCCATCCCTATCTCGGCGCACTGATCCAATGCCTGCATGGCGATGTCTTCATCCGCTTCAATGATTGAATCAAATGCAGCTTTAATAATTCCTTCTTTGCTCATTCCAAATCTTCCTTCCTTTCATCAGACTTTTCCATTTTGAACGTTCGAATTTTATAACCGCAAAAGCCATGCCAAATACAATCGGCAGTGAAATTAAATATCGACAAACATCTTTTCAGTTGGAATTTGAACATTTTACAGTTATCGATCCTAATGATCCATTTCGATAATTAGTAAAAGAAAACGCCCGAGCGATGAAAAAAATCATCATTAATAATGATTTTTTTCATCGCTCGGGCGCCCGTAACATTCTACTCAAAACCCGTTCCGGATCCTATTCTTTCCTATGCTTTTTCATCAGCTTGACTACTGTGGATTGATCTATTTGTAAAGCATCCGCCATTTTGTATGTCGATCCATATATTTCGCTGGCTCTTTCGATCAGCTGCTTCTCGACTTCATTCTTGGCATCTTTCAGCGGTATGATATCCATGCAGATGACTTTTCGTTCATCTCGCGCCTGTTCATTCACGCTGCCATATAAAATGGCCAACAACGCATCTTCCTGGATCAGATTCCCATCAGCCATGATAAAGGCCCGTTCCAGCACATGCTCCAATTCCCTGACGTTCCCGGGCCAGGAATAGCCGCGAAGCACGTCTTTTGCCTTTCGGTCAAGCGTCTTATGCGTTTTGTATTTTACATTATAGTTGGATATGAAATATTTAGCCAATACCCCGATATCTTCGGGGCGTTCCCTAAGAGCTGGTATCTTTATAGGAATTACATTCAATCGGTAGTAAAGATCGCGTCTGAAAAAACCTTTTTCCGACATCGATTTAAGATCGCGATTTGTAGCGGCAATGATCCGTACGTCCACTTTTCTCTTTTGAATGCCGCCAACAGGTGTAAATGTGCCATCCTGAATAAAATCAAGAAGCTTCACCTGCAAAGGCAGCGGCATTTCACCAATTTCATCGAGGAATAAGGTTCCGCCATCCGCCATTTCCACTTTTCCCGGTTTGCCTTCCTTATGCGCGCCGGTAAACGCTCCAGGCTCATAACCAAATAATTCGGACTCTATCAGGTTCTCCGGTATGATTCCGCAATTGATCTTAATAAAAGGCTTCTTGTATCTCTCGCTGAATCGATGCAGCGCTCTTGCCACAAGCTCTTTCCCAACGCCGGTTTCCCCTTCCACCAGAACCGTAACCCCAAGAGGGGCTATGCGCAATATTGCATTGCGAATCACTTCCATCACCGGATCTATTGAAACCAGGCCTTCTTCAACAAAAGCGTCTTCCCGGAGTTTCTCGATCTCCGCATTTTTCATTTGTATTTCTTTTTCCTTGTCTTCGACTGCCGCGAGAAGTTCATTTACCGCGTCCACATCCTTCGATGTGCTGATCACCATGATGATTTCTTCCTGATCATCATCGAAAATCGGAACCCCTGTAGCTAAAACAGTTCTGCCGTCTTTCAATTTCTGAAGTATGTTCACTATTTTTCTTTGCTTCAAGACCGCCATGGTACAGCTTGTTGACAGGTATCCCTCCCGTTCAAGATCGGCAGCGTTTTTACCAACGATCTGTTCCACCGGCAAACCGATGATCTTTGCAGATGCCGGATTCACAAAAATAACATTGCCTTTCCCATCCGCGACAAAAATTTCTTCTCCCAGATATTCAACCATGAGCTTGTAAAATTTGTTCTGATGTTTTAGCAGGCTCGGTTCTATAACGAATTTATCCGAATCTTTCTTCAAAGCAGCTACCTCTACTCGATAAAAAAGCTTCAGAGCGGCAATTGGCGATCCGAAAGCATGCGCCCAATATTATTCGCTCCATATTTGATTTGATAAATGAATCATATGCATAATACACCGCAGCGTCAATCATTAATTTTCACGAATCGCCTTTTAGCTCGAAAAACAGCAGGAAGCCTGCCGGCAGCTCCCTAAACCCGGTAGGCGAAACAAGCGTTGGCGCCGTTTTGATTGCTGCGAACCGAATATGCCCTCATTCATATTGAAGATATAGACAAATTCGTTACACTGTAAATATTTGGATAGCAATAACCTTGACATCGGTATTATAATGAGAGCAAGCAATTACATTCAGGAGGCGGGTATGGATATTCAAAAGCTTACAATCGGACAGATGGCTGAGCTCAATCAGGTCACGCGGCAAACGCTTCGGCATTATGAGACAGAAGGCCTTCTTATTCCATATTATACGGATCCGGACAGCGGCTACCGGTATTATCATATCAATCAAAGCGCCAAGCTGGATATGATCCAGTATTTGAAGCTGTGTGGGATGTCGCTCCAACAAGTCAAAGCGGAATTTGAATCTGCCAATATCGACGAGATCCCAGTTTTTCTGATGACACAGCTGGGTTATATTGATGAATCGCTGTGCAGGCTGAATCAGAGCAGGCACACGATAGCGCGCACTTTGGAAAATTACAAGCGATATAAGCTGCTTCCGCAAAATCAGAAGATATTCCACGAAATCATCCCGGAAAGGAAAATATATGTCCACACCTCCAGTATGAATTATTTCGATAAAAACGATTCAGGCTATGAGATGATGCTTCGCGAATTGAAATGCAGCCTCGTTAATAAAAAGCTGCCGACCAATTATTTTTGCAATATCGGAACGATCATACGGAAACAGTATATCGAAAAACGTGTCCTCTATGCAAATGAGGTCTTCATGTTCGTGGATGATGATTATAACGTCAACGATTCCGTCGAGATAATACCGGAAGGGATGTATGTGGGCATCTGCGCCGAGGATTTTGACCGGGAAGACGAGTTCGCGGAGCGCTTGTTTGATTATATTCATGATAACGATTATATTATTATGGGTGATTATATCTGTGAGGTCGTTGCCGAATTCCCGATGTTCGATAAAACACCGCGAAGTATGCTCTATAAAATCCAGATCCCTATTCAAATAAGATAACGAAATAATATCAAATGCCGATTTGCCGTTGTCAGCGGTATCATATATAAAAGAACACGCTCCTGGTTCCAATTAATTCTTAAATAGTAACGTTTTATAAACCAGATCACGCCAAGCTTATGTTTTATGTGAAAAAACATCCGAGACTTGGCTTTTTTGCGCTTTAAGCATTTAAAAGCCTTTGGCGCCAAAAAACATTACTGTTACACAGATGTTTATAGCATGAAAATATCGAAATATGAACCCGTACTGATAAAGATCATGGGCGCGAATATAATTAATCCAGCGGATTTCCACCTAACAGATACATAATGTCCAGGGCTTGTTCATCCGGGAACATAGCCTGAAATTCCAAGCGGCAATTGCGATCGATTGCATACGTTGAAATTTGAGGGTTTCTAATATTCCGGCAATCAAAATTCAGTTCTTAATATAAAGGGACACTGCTGCCGAAAAACCTGTCAGAAAATTCAAACAAATGCTTGACATTCTTGTAACACGAAAGTATAGAGTATTGATTGGAAATAAATATTGGTTAGGAAAGGAGGATGAATCGATGGAGTGTGTTCTGGTGAAAAAGGCGGATATCATAACAGAGCATTTAGATTGCGGCGAAGGTAATGATTTCAAGATCGTGGACGTGATCGACAAGAAGCACGGAGCCCCATACACCATCGGCGTTGTTGAAATGGGCAAATGCGAAGGAGTTGAGTTTGAATACGATGACGATGCCGGATGCTGTTACATGCTGGAAGGCGTGATCAGCCTGAAGGAAAACCTTTCAGGGACAATCATGAAGTATGAGGTTGGCGATGTTATCTATATTCCACAAAAGAAGGGTCTGGTTATAACCTTCAGCACCGAGGCTTATGCAAAATTTGTCTTTGTTACTTATCCTCACTGGAGATGACTTCGGTCACTGTTTTAACAAGCGCCAGTGAAACGGGCTGCATCGTGCGGCAAGGTTAAAGAATGATATATGGTCAATGAAATTATGAAAAAGGAGTGGTATATCGATGTCAAAAAACATGAATGAAACACTTAATGTGGATCGGCTGCAAGGGAACATGGGCGTAGGCGCGCTCGTAATGTCCGTACTTGCATTTTCCGGTCCTTTGCTGACTACGTCCGGATTTATACCTGTTTATTTTCCTTTGCTGGATGCTGACGCATCCGGTGTGCCGATGGTATTCATATTCGTCACGATCACATTGGTATTATTTGCCACGGGCTTCTCAAAGATGGGAACCGTAATGGAAAGGCCTGGAGGCTTCTATACTTATGTGACGGATGGCCTTGGCCGCAATATTGGATTGATGACAGCCGTTCTGCTGGTGACAGGCTATATGTCGATCGCACTTTTTGCGCCGCCATTGATTGCGATTTATACGCAGAATGTAGTTGAAAATATTTTCAATGGTCCTCATATCCCTTGGTATATCATCGCGATCATTTCGGTAGTGGGTACGACACTTCTCGCTTATAGAAGAATCGATTTATCTGCATCGGTTTTATTCTGGGTCATGGTTTTTGAAAGCGCAGCTGTCCTTGTGTTTGATGCTGTTTGCTTTATCAAGGGATATGCAATCAACGGGGGATTGGTGGGCTTCACCGCGCCATCGATCGCAACCAGTGCATTTGGTGTTGTTTTGCTGTTTGTTGTCGGAAACTTCATGGGGTTCGAGGCGACGGTTATTTATCGGGAAGAGTGCAAAAATCCCCAAAAGACAATTCCTCGCGCGACATTTCTTGCGGTAATTGGTATCGGCGCGTTCTATTTTCTGGCATCCTGGGCCTTCCTTGCTTATTATGGCGACAATGCGGCTGCCATTCTGGCCAATGATGCGGCAATCGCTTTTATGAATATTTTAGGAACTGCCAGCAAGGTGTTTGGCGATATCGTATCAATCGTTGTTATAACCTCATGCTTTGCATCGCTGCTTTCGATCCAGAATGTTTCGTCACGATATTTATTCTCTCTCGGAAGAGATGAAGTGCTGCCGAAAATTCTTGGAAGAGTGCACATCAAGCATCGCTCTCCATATATGGCGGCATCGGCAGTCGGCGTTATATGGGTCATAACGCTTACCATTTTCCTGCTGACTGGCAAAGATCCGGTTTATCTGTATCTCTTATTCGCCGGTGTTGGTGAATTTCTGATCGTAACCGGCATATTCATGGCTTGTCTCGCAGTCATTGTTTATTTCAGAAAAAATAAACAGTTCAATTTTTCAGCGTGGACGACTTTCATTGCGCCAGGCTTGGCGCTGATTGGTCTTGCATTCGTATTGATCAAGGCAGTCATGAATTTTGACGCACTGACCGGCGCGCCCGGCATTGTTTCGGTCATTCTGTTCTCTGCCATGGTGGTTCTGGCCATCGGGACTTATGTGTATTCGATATATCTGCAGAAGGTGAAGCCTGAAGTATATGGACGTATAGGACGCCAGGATTCTACTGATTTGGAAGAACCGCAGAGCGGTATTGATCCTTCGTCAAATATTGGGCTTGAACCGGAAAATTAATCAAGTTTGACATTTGTTTCCAAAGCTGCGAAGCAAGAAATAACCGTTTATGATTTTCAAAATTCATTGAAAATCATAAACGGTTTTTTTAGGACTAGAAACGTTTTCAAATTCACCGCCCCAGGTACCGTGCTGCCCGGTCAATTATCACCCGATGTCCATGGTCAATTATATCCCAGTGCCGACATTATACTATGCACTTTTTTAAAAGTTGTTCGTTTTGATATACTATTCATATGGATATCCTGCGGATTTAAATATTTTGATAAGATAATAGTAACAACAACAAGCCACAACATATTAGTAAATTGAAAATGAATCAATAACCAATAGCACATCCGTCTTTTCTGTCGTCAGATCCGCCAGCAAAAGCGCCCGTTTCCGGATCAATCATAATGCCTTGGTATCCACCCGAAACATCGAAAGCCGAAATTAAAAAATGTCCCTTTTCAATAAGCTTTAAACGTTCTTGCCATGGAATATTTGCCTCGACCGCAATACCTTCCGATGTATGGCAAACCCTCGCAGCCTCCCCAGCTTCTTGAACATTCATTCCAAATTCGATAATATTTAATAACACTTGAACATGTCCTTGAGGCTGCATGTCACCTCCCATTACTCCAAAACTAAACCATGGTTTCCCGTCTTTCATCACAAAAGCCGGTATTATTGTGTGCAATGGTCTTTTATTGGGCTCAAGATAATTGAAATGTCCCTTTTCTAAAGAAAATAGGGTCCCTCTATTTTGCATGACAATGCCTGTTCCCTTCGGAACTATGCCCGAGGCAAATTCCCAGTAGCAACTCGTTATAAATGAAATAACGTTTCCAAATTTATCAGCCACACTTAAATATACAGTATTTGAAGATTTCCAATCCCAATCTTCCATAAGCGAAGCTCGATTCATATCAATTCTTTTTCTTCTTTCCGCCGCATAGTCTTTTGAGATAATATGCTCGATAGGCAATTTTGCAAAGGATGGGTCTGCTATATATTTCCCTCGATCTGCAAAGGCAGCTTTTTTAGCTTCGATTATTAAATGCATATAATCAGCGGTATTATGACCCAGTGCTTTTAAATCATATCCTTCCAGAATATTTAACATTTCTAAGACCATTGCGCCTTGACCATTCGGTGGAAGTTCATAAACTGCATATCCTTTGTAGTCAGTACTTATTGGAACAATCCAGTCAGATTTGTGATTCTTGAAATCTTCAGCCGAGAGGGCGCCGCCCAACTCACTCATAGTGGTGCACATAACATCTGTCAGCTCGCCGTTGTAAAAGACATCTCTCCCCTTTTGCGCAATCAGCTCTAGACTATTGGCCAGATCGGGATTTTTGAAAATATCGCCTGCTTGCGGCGGCTTTCCATCGATCAAAAAAACTCTCTTTGCTTCGTCTGTCTCAAGAGCCCCGATACTCATCTTCCACTGCTGTGCAATAATTTCCGAGACTGGAAATCCCTCTCTTGCATAATGTATCGCTGGTTTTAATAGTTCATCAAACCCCATAGTTCCGTATTTTGATAGCATTACATCCCAGGCATCAACAGCTCCAGGAACTGTTATTGTGTGGACACCCGTAAGCGGAAGTTTCTCAAAACCTTTTTTGCGTTTTAACTCTTCAGCATCGATTTTACTTGCAGAACGTCCGCTTCCATTCAATCCAATCAATTCTTTTTTATTAGAATCCCAGTAGATTGCGAAGGCGTCACCTCCAATGCTGGTCGCGAACGGTTCAACGACTCCCAGCACCGCAGACGCTGCTACTGCTGCGTCTATCGCGTTACCGCCTTTCATCAAAACATCTAATCCAGCTACTGCCGCTAATGGTTGACTGGTGGCTATCATTCCATTTTTACTTCTTACAACTGAACGAGTGCTTTTTGTTGCTGCAGGTCTGTCTCCCATTTCAATCCTCCTGACTTGATCCACTCTCTCACTCTATGAGAGCATTATAATCTGCCCTTCGATTATAAATATGATCTAACGTTAAAGGTAAATTATTATTTAGTCCCTTCGAAAATAATAATTGATATATGTTCAAATCAGACACTCTAAAATTTGAAGCACAAGCCCTTAAATATAGTTGCCACATTCTCGTAAACCTTCTGCCATATTTTTCCTCTATCACATCCCAATGAAGCATATAATTATCATACCATCGATCTAACGTCATAGCATAATGCATCCGAAGGCTTTCTGCATGCAAAAGATGAAAATCATATTCGGGCAAAAGACTAATAGTCTCTCTTAATGAGGGAACATATCCCCCCGGAAAAATGTATTTTGTGATCCAGGAATTTACACCTTCTTCGTAGGGGCCCATGATGGAATGAAGCATAGATAATCCCTTAGGCATTAACAATTCCTGTACCTTGCCCATATATTGGTGTAGATTTTCCCTCCCCACATGCTTGTGAATGTCAATGAATAAGTTTAC
>DIEQ01000125.1 GCA_002418705.1 Mageeibacillus sp. UBA5770
TCTGTCCGGGACGGGTGTACCACCTGATTGTCAGGATGCCTTTTTCGGCAGTGAGTCTGTTGATCAGGGTACCGAAATTGAGGCTGAGGAAAGCAAGTCCGAGCAGCAGCAGGGCTATGATCTGGATCCAGAATGACCACGCGTCCTTGTCGCCTGTCATTATAATGATTATTACCATCACCATGCAGACCACACCCAGTGAACGGTAAATCCTTTCATATAGCGAGTTGCGTAGTACGAGCTGTTTCATGGAGGGAGATTTTACAGTGTAAAGATAGGAAATTATGAGGAGGGAGAGGCAGGGTGAGGTCGGGGGTGAGTTGCCGGGATGGGCAGCCGGGACTGGCAGCCGGGACTGGCAGCCGGGAAGAGTGTTGATTAACGGGGTACTGATGTGCCTGGAACAGGCAAACCAGATGTTGATGAGTCTGGGGCTGACAAATGGGTGAAATTAATCCCGGTAGTTATAATCCCGTATTCTCCTTCAGGAACCGGCGGGCGGCATTTCGTTTGTCAGCGTCCATCAGTTTTACTGGCAGCCGTACGATATGGCCGTCCTTCATGATGATGCGGATATAGTGTCTGTCGTCGGTGATCTCAGCGATCTGGTCAATACGGAGGTGTTTTTTGAAGATTTTGGTGTTCCATCTGACTGTCAATATGCCACGGTCCGCTGTAAGGCGGTTGATGAAGGTGCCGAAGAACATTGTGAAGAAGAGGATGGCGACAAGGATGAAGACCACTGCCTGTATCCAGAATATGGCCTTTTTCGGGCTTTGGGTAAAGAGTTGCAGTCCCACCCCGAGGAGTGTCAGACCTCCCAGGAACCGGAAAATATATTCCTGCGCCTTGTCTCGAAGCACCAGTTGGTTCATCAGGTAGCGGTTTGTTGCACCGTGAAAGGTAAAAAAATTATGGGAAGATCACAAAGTTGACAATTTCAGGTTGGGCATGAAGCTGGTCATTATAACTGCGGTCATGTCACCTGATTATTGTTTATGAAGTCGGGAACAGGTCTCCGGGAAGAATAAGGAAAATGATTGCTATAATAATGAACACTGCGCATCTCAGGATTATGTTCCGGTAGAACTGATGTTTTTCTTTGGCGCTTCTTATTGAGGCAACAAGAAGCATTACAGATGTAAATACCAGACCGACCTGAATCAGGGTTTTTGCCATCGGGTAGTCAAGAACGGTGGACATAATTCCAATGGTAATCTGAGAAATGGCAATACCGGTGCCGATGGCAACTCCGATTCGCCACGATCCTAGTCCAGTATAGGATTCAGCCGTGAATATTTTCCGTAAATGAATGCCGTTAAAAAGCGCGAACCCCAGGTAGAAATAGAGGAGACTCAGTACAAGAAAGAACACCGAAAGAATCAGGGTATGTGATGGCACATTAAAGAGTGACAGCAGGAGTCCAATAATGGCTCCGGCAATGAGAATCAATTCAAGTTTTTTCATAATTGCAGGTTTGGATATGTTTGACTTTTCTTATCAGAAGCTTCAGTTGAAGCCTCATTAAAGTTCGGAAATAGCAGTCAGAAAAACAAGCCTCTGTAATTACTTCTTTATTGTTATGAGAAAAATGTAAGAATCAGCCCTCCAAATGAATAGCAACTTAATAGGGGGATATTAATAATACTTTGAATGATCCGGATTTAATTTAATGTATGGAACAGGCTCGCCATCCTGTTCCACACGATTAATATAAACTTACAAAGGTTTATAGGCGTAGAATTCCTCAAGCACCCCGGTATCCTGATTTATAATCAATCGAATGAATGCGTCTTCCTTATGAATTTCATTGTCAATTGTATATGCCAAATGTACGATGAACGCAATTTTCCCTTCTTTCCCTCGAGTCTCAGAGATTGGCTTTCTCTTAGCAAAGGACTTAGGAAAAATCTTCGCCAGTTCATCACCTTTCATTCCTATTCTGACCTGAATGCCGTTGGATAACAACATTGCATAGGTATCACCTGTTACAGCAAATCCTACCTTGCCACTCTCGTTCTCAGGTATCTCGAGTATCAACCCATCTGAGTACCTGTACTCTGTATAATAGTTGTCAGTCATCTCACCATAAATTCTATCCTTGATCTAATCTGATCCGCAGTGATTCTCAACATCCATCGCAGTCCTTAACAAAGAGACGCTTTTCCGATGGTCTGTCTTTACATCGAGGGAAGTCTTTACCATAGAAAAGGAATTACGCTCAATGCAGTCGTAGTCATCTTGTGCAAACAGACTACCTGTCAGCATGCCGAAAATACTGAGAAGAAAAATTGTTTCCATTTTCATAAGCCTGATCTTGCATAAGTGGATGTCTAAATTTTGCTTTGTAATGCTATGCATTTCAGGGAAAAGTGAGATCTGGTATATATCCAAAAAGAGAGGAGGATTAGTATCAGGATCCCTATTTCAAGTAATTCAAAAGTACTTCCCCAATGAGGTAAGGTATTATAATCTAGAATGAAATATTGACTAAGGATGCTGTTGGCGAAGTTCCACCCACAATGAAGTCCAATTGCCAGAAAGAGAGTATCAGTCTTAATGACCAGAACTGAAGTTACTATACCAAAAAAGAATAAGGAGATATAAGGAAGTATCCCGGAGTATTGTATGTGTCCCAAAGAAAAGACGACAGAAATAATTAATACTGAAATCCATGGTTTGAATCTGATGAGTAAATATGAAAGCCCTGCTCCCCTGAATACCATTTCTTCTACCGTTGCAACAACAAGTGCAAACAAAAATAGCAACAAGATATTTGTAAAACCAGAAGCTTCAAGCAATGAATTTTTCTGAGTTACCAAATTAAATTTAAGTCCTATAAAGACAATAAGACTATAAAGCAATCCTGTTGTAATAATAAAGAAATTCAGTAAAACTATCTTATGAACATCTATATGGACTAATTCTTTTATTTTCAGAAATATCTGATTGAAAAAAAAATACATACATAAAATCACCACTATACCGGAGCACAGGAACGCGATAAGAGATATTACAATTTCATTTAAGTTGCTAAATGTAGATGTTAAGATTATATCAATTATCCCTCCTGAAATAATAAATAAAGATTCGCAAAGAAGGACAAAGAGAAATGAGCCAATCGTTCTCATCCGAATTCTATTAATCCATTAATTTAATAATATAGTGTTGAATAAAAGACAATTTAAGAAAATAACAACTCTTCACCAGCATCACAGAAATTGAGAAAGATTATTGCCCTTATTCTTCGCAAAGAATTTAAAGGCAATAATCTCCTCTTAGCTCAATAAGAGATGTCTTATCCAAAGAGAACCTTTGGATCAACATCTACCATCCAGTCATCCTTTGTGTCTGCCGTAAAGACATTTTTAATCCATCCTCCAATTTTGCCGATTAATATACCAAAATCATGCACTGCATCGCCAGGATCAGTTCCTCCTGAAATTCCTATCAGCTCTTCATTACTTAAATGGCTCAAGCCATTGATTTCGAGTTCTTTCATGATTTCCTTAGTTATTTTGTGTACTAGCATAACCCTCCTTTACTCCTTCTACGAATTCGTCCCAATTATCGTAAAGATAAATCGCCAAACCGATGAGTGCAGCCCAAGGGCTTAACCTCCTTATGATAGGATTTGAATCGCCTCCATTGAAAGATAAAAGCTCATGGGGGCTCAGTTCTTGCAAGAAAAATTGTTTCTTTTCCATACATCTTCTTGTTTAGTTAATAATAAAAAACTTATTAGTGTATGACATTGTCAACTACTAATTTCAGCCATTACCGTCCGGAATAAAAGAACTCTGCTTAGAAAATTACCACCGGTATATTGTTTTTCTTCAAAATGATTAAGAAGTCGCATAGAGCAACTTACATTAATTTCAAATGGCTCGGTATAGAAGAATGTGCATAGAGATTTTGAATAGGAAATTGGGGCACCCCTCGATTTTAATTCATCAATCATCTCATACAAAGTGGTTCTGCTGACGCCTAGCTGGCTTGCAAATTCTGAAGGAGTACCAGTCGCTTGCCTTATCAACATTTTGTGCATCCTGCTAATCCTATCCAAGTACTCAAATACTTTCATGATATCAGTATGTTTTCTTGCTCATTACGGTAATCCAATATTAACCCCTGATGCTTCAGCATCTCCAGAAAATAACCATCTGATCCGACAAGTTCAGCAAAAGTCCCGCTCTCAACTACCTGGCCCTTATCCAAGACATATATTATATCGGCTCTCCTGATTGTGGAGAGCCTGTGAGCTATTACTATCAGTGTCCTGCCAGATCTGATGAATTCGGACAGAGTGCCCTGAATGTGACTTTCAGTTATAGGATCCAATGAAGAAGTAGCTTCGTCCAGTATTAATATATCCGGATTCATATACATTGCCCTGGCTATGGCGATGAGCTGACGCTGTCCACCGGAAAGCTTTGAGCCATGCTCTCCCAGCATCGCATTAAACCCTCCCGGCAAACTCTCAATGAATTTCGACATACCCAAATTACTGCATACCTCCAGAATCTTGTTCATATCCGGAGTCAGTTCAGCAGGTGCAATATTTTCTGCGATGGTACCTGTAAACAACTCTATTTCCTGAGGCACACAGGCCATCGCCTTTCTAAGAGACCGATTAGAGAAATTTGAGATATTATTATTCCCTATCCTTATGCATCCTCCATTCAATGGATATAACCGGTGCAGCAGCGAGATGATGGTTGTCTTTCCGGAACCACTCTCTCCGACAATAGCCGTAAAGGTTCCTTTCTTGATTGTCAGATTGAGCGATTCAAATATTGTCGCCCTTGTTCCGTATCTGAATGAAACATTATCAAATTGAATGTCTCCGATCAATTGGGGTGCCAATTCGATTTTCCCGCTGTCCTCTTCCGGATCCAGATCAAAAATCTCGAAAAGCCTGTCAGCCGCAATTCGGGCATCCTGTAAAGTCCTGTTATAATTTATTGAAGTTTCGCAAGTAAGAAAA
>DIEQ01000073.1 GCA_002418705.1 Mageeibacillus sp. UBA5770
GCATCGTGACGCCAGACTGGCTTGCCTATGGACCGGTCGCCATCATCCTCGTTCTTTCCCTGCACTATTACGCTTACTCGTATTTGCTCGTTTCAGCAGCACTTCGTTCGATCAACAGTGAACTCGAAGAAATGGGCGAAATATGCGGCGCCGGCAAAGCCCGGATCCTGGCCAGAATCACCTTCCCTCTGGTGCTGCCGGCTATTCTGTCCTCATTTATCCTGACTTTCTCCAAATCGATCGGCACCTTCGGCGTGCCGGCCTTCCTGGGTATGAAGGTTAATTATTATACAATCTCGACCATGCTGTATTCCAGTATTAAACAGCGAAATACGACCATCGGTTTTGCGACCAGCCTTGTCCTGATCTCGATTGCCGCTATAACCGTATATTTTAACCAGAGAGCGATCGGATCCCGCAAATCCTATGCAACAATCGGCGGTAAAGGCGGCCGCAAGACACCCATCGCGCTTGGCGGTGTTAAGTATCCGATTTTCGCCGGCCTGATCCTTTTCATTGGTTTTGCCGTTATCATGCCGCTGCTCATCCTTTTGCTGCAGACCTTTATGCTGCGCAATGGTGATTACAGTCTCAGCAACCTGACAGCTCACTTCTGGATCGGCAGCCCCAATCCGGATATCTTTGAAAACGAACCGGGCGTCTTTAAGAACCCCCTGTTCTGGCAGAATATGCTGAACACTCTGAAACTTGTCTTTGCCACGGCTGTCTTTGCCACGATTTTGGGACAGATTATGGGTTATATTTCTTCGCGCGGACGTACCAGGCTTTCGGGCCGGATCATCGAACAGCTGACCTTCGTACCCTACCTTATCCCGTCGATCGCATTCGGTGCCATCTACCTGTCTATGTTCTCGCAGCCCAGATTGTTCGTCCCGGCACTGTATGGCACATTCGCCCTGCTGGTTCTGGTAAGCGTTGTCAAGCATCTGCCCTTCTCCAGCCGGGCCGGCACCAGCAACATGCTGCAGATCGGCGTCGAACTTGAAGAGGCTGCCAGTATCGAAGGCGCTTCATTTGCCAGACGATTTATGCGCATTATCTTTCCTTTGTCCAAAGCAGGCTTCATGTCAGGATTCATGCTGATTTTCATCAGTATTATGAAAGAGCTGGATCTGATCATCCTGCTTATCACGCCAAAACTCGCAACGCTGCCATATATGGCTTACTCATATGCCAACGGTAATTTCCAGCAATTCTCGAATGTCGTGGCGGTTATCATGTTTGCCATCGTCATGATTGTCTACCTTATCGCTAATAAAATCAGTAATACCGATCTTTCATCCGGAATGGGAGGCTAATAGAATGAGCAAAATTGTACTGAAAAACATAGACAAATTTTACGGCAAGAACCATGTTTTAAAAAACCTGGACCTGACAATTGAAGATGGTGAATTCATGACGCTGCTCGGCCCGTCCGGATGCGGTAAAACAACAACACTGCGTGTTGTCGCCGGTCTGGAAAAACCTCAGAACGGATTCATCTACATGGATGAAAAAGAAATTGTCAATGCTAAGGAAATGCATTTTGAACCGCCTATCAAGCGTTCCCTGAACCTCGTTTTCCAGAGCTACGCCTTGTGGCCTCACATGACCGTCTATGAAAACGTAGCATTCGGTCTGACCATCAAGAAACTGCCTAAAAGCGAAATCAAAAAAAAGGTTGGCATTGCTTTGGACCGTATGCAAATCGGTGAATACAGCGGCCGTTATCCTTCAGAATTATCCGGCGGCCAGCAGCAGCGAGTCGCAATCGCCCGAGCGATCGTTTCTGAGCCTAAATTGCTGCTGCTCGACGAGCCGCTCTCAAATCTAGATGCCAAGCTGCGTGTCGATATGCGCTCGGAGTTGAAACGACTCCACCAGGAACTTGGCACAACCGTCATTTATGTCACTCATGATCAGGTCGAGGCCCTTACCATGTCGACACGGATTGCCATTTTCTTTGAAGGCATCCTCGCTCAGGTAGATACCCCGCAAAATATTTACAACAATCCTGCCGACCTTCGGGTAGCAGATTTTATAGGCAATCCACGTATCAATCTCGTTAACTGTAAAGCAAGGAAGGAGGGTGATCAACTAAAAATAGAATCCGATATCGGAACCATGTTCTTCAAGCACGACGACCTCGTCACAGGAGATATCAAGCCAGTTGAATTTGACTGTGTCCTCGGCATCCGGCCTGAACAAATTACTATAAGTGCGCAAAAAACAGACGACAGACAGATAAAAGCCACCGTCTATGCCAGTATGCCGGCTGGTTCGGAAAGCCTGATCCAGATCAGGATCGGCGAATCAAATCTCCTGGCCAAAGAAATCGGCGTTGCCAATTATACCAGTGACCAGATTGTGTATATCTCAATCGACCCGGATAAGACAAATGTATTCGATGCAGAAAGCAAAAAGCTTATTAAATATTCAGCAAACTAAAAACGGAGGGTGAAAAAATGATCAAACGACTGTCAACATTCTTAGTATGTGCCATCATGGTCATCAGCCTTGTTGCCTGCAGCATTAGTGCAGATACCAACGAAACAACCGGGTCTCAGGTTACCTCGGCTGCATCTGCAGCTGAAACGACAGCCATCCCTGCAGAATCAACAGCAGCAGGACATGAACTTAACGCCTGGGCGAAGGAAGCCGGTCTGGATAAAGACGAAAGTACTGACGAGCTTTACGAATTGGCTAAAAAAGAAGGCAAGGTTGTCATCTACTCCATTTCCAGCCGTATTAAAAAGGTTAAGGAAAGCTTTGAAGCTGCCTATCCCGGCGTAATACTTGAAGCTTACGATATTTCAACAAACGAGCTGCTGGAAAAAGTCACCCGCGAATACGACTCGGGTATCCGCAATGCTGATGTTGTCCATATCAAAGACCAGGATGGTTCTTTGTATAATGAATACGTACTTCAGGATATCTTCCACAATTACTATCCGCAGGACATTGTCAGTCACATCGATTCGAAGTATCTTGATACTTCTATGCCGCTGTATATCGAATTAAATCAGTGGTTCTACAATGATGAAGTATACAAAGACGGTCCTCCGATCTCCAGCTGGTGGGATCTGACCAAACCCGAATGGAAAGGCAAAATTCTGATGGCCAATCCGATCGACAACCTTTCCTATATGAGCGTTATGACTGGACTGGTTCTGCAGGCAGATGCTCTGGCAGAAGATTACAAGAGAGTATTTGGCGAAGAAATCGTCCTCAATGGGACGGAGAATGCGGGATATGAACTGATTAAGCGCCTTGTCGCCAATGATATCGTCTATATCAGCTCAAGCAGTGAAATGATTGAAGCTGTTGGTACCCCCGGCCAGACGAATCCCCCAATCGCCTTTGCGGCATCTTCGAAATTGCGTGAGCGCGAAGAAAAAGGCTTTGCCATCCAGCCCTGTACAAATATCACACCGAATACAGGTATCCCGGCAATCAATACTTTGTATGTTGTTAATGAATGCGAGCATCCTAATGCCGCAAAGCTTCTGATTCGCTTTATGCTTGGCGAAACCGACGGTACCGGCGAAGGCTTTGCACCCTTCAATACATTGGGTGGATGGCCGGTCCGCGACGATATCACGCTGCCTGAAGGAGCTATACCTTATGATCAGAACAGTGTACAGGAATTCGACCCGAACGCCATCTATAACAAGATCAAAGAAGTCAGCGATTTCTGGATTTCGATTCAGTAATACAGGAGTCAGGCATCCGCGTGAAATGACCAGTCAAATCGCATGTACACATTTCGTAATCCGGAGGACACAATGAGTTTTCTTACCAGCCAGGGGAAATTAAAAAGCACACTTTTAATCACTAGCCTTTTTACCAGTTTTCTTTTGATCGCCGTTTTTGCTGCGATCTACCGGCTGCTGCTGGAACCGGTTACCGGCTGGTTTGAGCGGATCATCCTGATGCCGGTCTGGGGGCCGCCCATCCTGCTGTCGATCATCTCAACCCTGATTTGCCAGCTATTCATTCTTACCCCGATCAGCAAGTTACTGGTTCCAATTGCTTTTGCATTCCTGGCTATCTTTGCCGTCATGCTGCTGGCTGCCATCCTGACCCAAATTGAATCCGGCGGCCGCGATCTGGCGCTCCATCTCTGGGCGATTTATACCATACCCCCGGTGCTGATCGGCAACGGGATTAGTTGGACCTTCTGGGCAGTCAGCCGACACAAACAACGCGCGGCCCGGCAAGGGTAACAGCCCCCCGAAATTACCCATTCCTGCTTGTCATATTCATTCGGGCAGTCGCCCGGTCATTCGCTGACCGGGCGACTTCTCCCGTTCTGCTTACATGCTATAATATAGATATTGAATAACCCAAAAGTCTATTGATTGTTTTTAGATGAATGGGAGGTCACAAAATGAATGAAAATATCACTACATATTCTAAAGTTTTAACGTATCCTATAACCGTTTCTTTTACTTGTGAGCATTGCGGTGAGCAAAATGTTTTCGTCCAGGAGATTGTCGGAGCAGGCCAGAAATCGAAGTATAACGTGAAACGTGGAAGCACGGCAGTAGATAACTTATCCCCAAAAGAATTAATTAAAATGCAAATCAAAGCGCAAAGCGATCTTGATCGAGGAATTGAAAATACCCGTCGCAAAGTAGCTAAAGATAAATTTTCCTGGATATATGCGAATAAATGTTCAAAATGTAAACGCTATCAATCATGGCAGACAGGACAGATATGGAAAAATTTCTTTAAAACATTTTTTGGCGGCCCGTTTATGCTGCTGCTAATCGTCATGTTTCCCTTATCCTGGATATTCGGCAGGGATACGAGCAAGTATCCTGAATGGATTAGTATTGTGGTTAGCGGATTAATAATGATTATAATGATATCCGCGATTATAATTCTGATTAAATCACTTATATCCAGAGATCGGAAGCAGCGCAATAAACCGAGTGTAATAATTTAGCAGAAAGAATCGTGAATTTTGCAAGTTGATGAAAAGAATTATGCATATTTTAAATAATGCTTGCGCGAATAGGGGATATTCTGGTAATATATGAATAATTACTAGGAGGTGGTTTCATAACAAAGGGGCAGCTTGAAGCGAAGATCAGCGAAATTGTCAGCAAGTTTGAACTGGAGTATATGGGGCGGGGGCCCAAATCGATCCGGAGTTTTATCGTCGGTGACATGATAATCATCCGACTCGCCGGATTTATGAGCCCTTCCGAAAAAGAGCTCACCGATTCGCCTCAGGGAGTTGAGCTTTACAAAAAGATGCGGACGGCCTTGTTTGAAGGTGGGAGAAGATATCTGGAAGCAATGATCACGGAAGTGGTGGATGCAGCCATAGTCAGCACTCATTCGGATATAAGTACCAAGACCGGAGAGAAGCTTATTGTAATTGTTGTCAGTAAAAACCTTGAGGAATTATTCACAGCGAAATAATAACGGAAGACAGTCAAAGGAGAGACTATTAGTCTCTGCGTTGTAAGTAAGCCGATATGCACGATAACGTGTGTATCGGCTATTTTTTTGCAAAGAAAATATTGAAAACACAGGATAACTCAGACAGCACAGAAAGCACGGGAGGAAAATCATGAAATCATTAATCGAGAAATTGCATCTGCCACAGTACGCACAGTCGATCCTTATACAGGCACGCGGTGTCATTATCCCCAAATCAAGAGCGGAATTAATTGCTCTCGCTATGGGCGGGTCCGACAACAATAATTTTGAGGTGTCATATGATGTTGAGGGGATCGGGCGGGTGGTCGAGGCCTCCGTCACGAAGTGTAAAAACGGAGTTGCCGTGAACTATACGGATGAATATATGCGCCGCCGGGATCCGGACTGTCTTCTCATTGCTGATGCCTGTGAGACGGATAAGCCTCGGTATATAGACGAATACGGCAGAGAATTTGACGTTCTGCGCAGTGAGACCTTTGACTGGCTGAAAGAACAGGAGCTCATCGTATTCCCGTTTATGTCCGGCGGCGTCGATTACGGGTATGACTCTGTACTGATAGCTCCGGCCAACGCGGGTTTCTTCGCAGCAGGTCTTGCGGATCTTCAGGGCTTTCTGAATATTGACAGTATCGGGGACGATTTTGCCCCGAGAGCGCTCATCTATCTGGCACCGACCTTCCGGCATACGCATTTTAGCGGAAGACAAATCGTCGTCCACAACCGTCTCGAAGAGATTCACGAAGTGTTCTCGTACAATCTTTATCCCGGCCCCAGTGCCAAAAAGGGAATTTACGGTGTCCTTCTTCATATCGGCGAAAAAGAGAACTGGGTAACGGCACACGCTTCGACTGTGAAAGTCATCACTCCGTATGATAATGAGATAGTGATCATGCACGAGGGCGCTTCCGGAGGCGGAAAAAGCGAGATGATTGAAAACATCCATAAAGAGATGGACGGACGGGTTCTTCTCGGGAAAAATTCAGTCACAGGAGAAAAAACGTATCTGGAGCTGAGCGAAACCT
>DIEQ01000109.1:0-208 GCA_002418705.1 Mageeibacillus sp. UBA5770
TGTCAACGTATGACGGTGAAGAAGTTACTCTTTCCGATTTTCGAGGCAAAATTGTCATACTCAATTTCTGGGCATCCTGGTGCGGACCGTGCCAGAGCGAAATGCCCGGTTTTCAAGCTATCCAGGATAAGTTCACAGCCCTCGGACCGGCTGCTGATGCGGTTTTTCTGACTGTGAATCTTACTGACGGGAGCCGCGAGACAAGGGA
>DIEQ01000109.1:252-18310 GCA_002418705.1 Mageeibacillus sp. UBA5770
ATCGCCAATCTCTATCAGATATACAGCATCCCAAGCACCTACGTGATTGATAAAGACGGTATCATTGATAAGATGTTCTTAGGAGCTACGAGTCAGAGCGATCTTGAGAGTGCCATCGAGGATGCAAGATCATGAGTACGGCAACTATTTTTCTCGTCTTTCTGGAAGGATTGCTGGCATTTGTATCACCATGCATCCTGCCAATGCTCCCTGTCTATTTTTTATACCTCTCCGGGAAAAGCACGGCTGATGACACCAAAACTGCAGCAGCAGATGTAGCACCCACGGCCAAAAAGAGCAGCCGCCGACTTGTCGTGAACACACTCTTCTTCATACTTGGATTCACTCTTGTATTCCTTATGCTGGGTGCAACGTCAACATTTATCGGTAAAGCCCTTGTCAGCCATAGAGACATTCTGGAGAAAATTTCCGGTGTCGTCATCATCCTCCTTGGCATCCACATGACCGGCCTGATTAAGATTCCTTTTCTGAATCAGGAACACCGTATGGATTTGGGCAAAAAAACGGCGGGTAAGTTCTCGTCCCTGCTTCTTGGAATTGCTTTCAGTCTCGGCTGGTCACCGTGCCTCGGTCCTTTTCTCGGATCGGCGCTCCTCCTTTCCGGACAGTCTTCGACAATGATCGAAGGAATGTCACTCCTTCTTGTTTTCTCTCTCGGACTCGCCATTCCATTCCTTATAGCAAGTTTACTGTTCGAAGAGCTCACAGGTGTATTTATATGGTTTAAAAAACATATGAAACTCGTTAAAATAGTAAGCGGATCACTTCTTATCATACTCGGTCTGCTTATGCTCTTTGGATGGTTCGGATATTACGCAAGACTCTTTTCATAAATTTTATTTCTTTGTCTGACAGCCAGACAGAAAGGAACCAGTATGAATCCACAAAGTGTTTCACAAAAAGTCCTCATCGTAGGAGGTGTCGCCGGCGGTGCCGGAGCGGCAGCAAGACTCAGAAGAAATGACGAGCAGGCACAGATTATTATTTTCGAAAAGGGCAGCTACATCTCTTATGCCAACTGCGGACTTCCCTATTATGTCGGAGATATCATCAAGGATCAATCAGATCTTCTTTTACAGACAAAAGAAGGATTTTCTCAAAGGTTTAATGTTGATGTTCGCCTCCATGCGGAAGTACTCAGCATAGACACATCCGCAAAAACAGTCACAGTCATTGATCACACAACAAAAAAGACATATCAGGAAAGCTACGACAAGCTCGTCCTTTCGCCGGGCGCATCACCGATTCGTCCGCGCCTTCCCGGCGCTGATAAACCGCATGTTTTTACACTGCGCACCATACCTGATACACTTCGTATCCACGAATTCATTGATACTATTCATCCCAGAACCGCTGTCATTGTCGGCGGCGGCTTCATCGGTATTGAAATGGCGGAAAACCTTCGCGAACATGGTATTGAAGTTGCAATTGTCGAGGCTATTGACCATCTGATCGGTGCCATTGATTCCGATATGAGTTATGACCTGCATAATCACGTTCGGGCAAAGGGCGTCAGACTTTTCCTGAACCAGATGGCCCAAAGTATTACTGATAAGGAAGTCGTCCTGGCTTCCGGCTTATCTGTCGAGGCGGACCTTGTTCTCTTAAGTATCGGTGTATTGCCTGAGACAGGCTTCATCAAGAGTTCCGGCATTGAACTTGGCCCGCGCGGTCAGATCATCGTCAACGAACGTCTTGAGACCTCTGCACCGGGTGTATATGCCCTCGGCGATGCCATCGGCGTCAAGACCTTCACCGGAAGAGAGGACGCTGTCATCCCGCTTGCCTCTCCCGCCAACAAGCAGGCTCGCCTCGTTGCAGACCTAATCTGCGGTATTCCGCGTAAATACAACGGAACACAAGGAACCGCAATCGCAAAGGTTTTCGATATGTCGGTTGCCGCCACCGGAGAGTCGGAGAAGTCCCTCACACGTCTTGGGATACCTTACCTCAAGGCTTACACATATTCCAATTCACATGCAACATATTATCCGGGTGCCATGCCGATGTTCGTCAAGCTCCTTTTCGCACCTGAGGACGGCAAAGTCCTTGGCGCCCAGATCACGGGCTACGATATGGTCGACAAGCGGATTGATGTCATCGCAACAGCTATTCGCGGCGGCATGACCGTATACGATCTCGAAGAACTCGAACTTGCTTACGCCCCGCCCTACTCATCAGCAAAAGACCCGGTTAACATGGTAGCTTACGTGGCAGAAAATATTCTCTCAGGCAAGACAAATCCGTTCTATCTGGAGGATCTGGCGGGCCTGCCTGAAAATGCACTGCTGCTGGACACACGCACTGACGTTGAGTTTGAGCTTGGTACTATTCCAGGTGCCATTAACATCCCGCTGGACAGTCTTCGCGACCGTCTCGCAGAGATTCCGGCCGACAAGGAAATTTACATCACCTGTCAGATCGGGCTTCGCGGCTACCTCTCCGAGCAGATTCTTCGCGGTTATGGATATAAAACACATAACCTGCTTGGCGGATACCGACATTATCATTCCCGCGAGATCGACATCGCCGGACATCAGAAAACGAACCGCGAATGTACCACATGCGGTATTGAAAAATAGTCAAATGACAGGAATCTTCGTATGCAGTCCATAAGGGCTGCATACCGGGAATAATTTCAAAAGAGTTTCAAGAGTATAAAGGAGAATAAATGTATGAATGAGAACACAAAAGTATTAACAAACGACACTTTCCAGGCAGAGATCAGTTCCGGAGTCACACTTGTTGATTTTTACGCCGACTGGTGCATGCCCTGCAAGATGCTTACGCCGACAATTTCTGCCATTGCAGATGAATATGCCGGCAAAATCAAGGTTGGCAAGCTCGATATCGACAAGGCACAGGGTGTCGCAGCCAAGTATGGCGTTATGAGTATCCCTACTGTCATTCTTTTCAAGGATGGCGTGGCTGTTGAAAAGAAAGTCGGTCTCTCACCCAAGGGCGTATATGAGAAAATGATCGACGCAGCAATGTAAGATCAGCCTTTTCAAATTAGTAATAAAAACGGCGTGGCCCCGAATGTATCGGGAACACGCCGTTTTAATGTTATATCAGTCTATCGTCACTGGGAAAATGAATTCTGACAGTATCAGACGCAGGCAAGTGCCTGATCGAGGTCGGCAATTATATCTTTGATATTCTCGATGCCTACGGAAAGACGGATAAGGTCAGGGCTTACTCCTGCAGAGGTAAGCTCCGCATCGCTCATTTGGCGGTGTGTATGGCTGGCCGGATGCAGAACACAGGTCCTGACATCAGCTACATGGGTCACAATCGCAGCAAGCTGCAGATGATCCATCATCGTAACGGCTGCTTCCCTTCCGCCCTTCACGCCGAACGACAGCACACCGCACGTACCGTTGGGGAGATATTTTTGTGCGAGTGCATAATTGGAATCGGAAGGAAGTCCGGGGTAACGGACCCAGCCGATCTTCGGATGATTCTCAAGGTACGTTGCAACGGCAAGGGCATTGCTGCAATGACGCTCCATACGAAGGTGCAGAGTCTCAAGGCCGATATTCAGCAGGAATGAGTTCTGCGGTGCCGGAACGGAACCAAGATCCCGCATCAGCTGAGCTGTAGCCTTGACCATATAAGCTGCTTCACCGAATCTTTCGGTGTACGTTACACCGTGATAGGAATCATCCGGAGTAGTAAGGCCCGGAAACTTATCAGCATAAGCATTCCAGTCGAATTTGCCGCTGTCCACGATGCAGCCGCCGACACAGGTGGCATGTCCGTCCATATATTTGGTTGTGGAATGCATAACAATATCTGCGCCCCACTCAAACGGGTGGCAATTAATCGGCGTTGCGAAAGTATTGTCTACGATCAGAGGAACACCGTTGGCATGGGCGACTTTGGCGAACTTCTCAATATCAAGGATGGTCATGGCCGGATTCGCGATCGTCTCGCCGAATACAGCTTTTGTCGTAGGCGTAAAGGCAGAGGCAATCTCTTCTTCGGATGCATCAGGTGATACAAACGAGAAAAGTATCCCGAGGCGTTTCATCGTATTGGCGAAAAGATTATACGTCCCTCCATAAATGGTCGAGCAGCAGACAACATGGTCGCCGGCCGAGCAGATATTGAATATGGAATAGAAGGAAGCTGCCTGTCCGGAAGATGTCAGCATCGCTGCTACGCCGCCTTCAAGATCACATATCTTAGCTGCGACATTATCATTTGTCGGATTGGCAAGCCTTGTATAAAAATATCCGGACTCCTCAAGGTCAAACAGGCGTCCCATCTGCTCGGTTGAAGAATATTTAAACGTCGTGCTCTGAATGATCGGCATGACTCTCGGTTCCCCGTTTTTGGGCGCATAGCCTGACTGAACGCATTTGGTCTCCACATGGTAAGAACTCATAAAAATACCTCCCGGGCAAATATTATTTTGGAGCAGAATCAAGGATGATCTGTAAAAACAGATTGAATGATTATATCACAACTCGAAAATGTATACAAAAAAGGCCCGCCTGCCGAACGCACTTATTTCACACAAAAAAAAGACGGCACGACGAGATGAATCTTCGTGCCGCAGTGATGCATATCAGTAGAAATTCTTAATTAATTACGGTAGAGTATTGCCTGCCGCAAGATAGATCTCATACCATTCTTTTCTGGTGAGTTCGACATCCGGCGCCTGGCAGATTTCCTTCAGATGCTCAATACTTGTGGTCCCGACAATCGGCTGCATTTTAGCCGGATGGCGCAGAATCCAGGCAATGGCAATTGCGGTCTTGCTGACACCTCTGGAGTCAGCAATATGCTGCATCTTGGAATTCAGCTCCGCGTACTGGAGATTCTCAAGGAAAGGACCGGCAAAAAATCCATGCTGGAAAGGTGACCATGGCTGAATCGTCATATCATGCAGGCGGCAGTAATCAAGTACACTTCCGTCGCGCTCAATCGCATCATCCGTCTCCATATTGACATGTATGCCGGACCGGATCATATGGGAATGAGCAATGCTGAACTGCAGCTGATTGGCAATCAGCGGGAACGGGATGTAACGCCTGAGAAGCTCGATCTGCATCGGCCTCTGATTGCTTACACCGAAATGGCGGACCTTGCCGCTGGCATGGAGGATTGAAAACGCCTCAGCGACTTCCTGCGGCTCCACGAGCGCATCCGGCCGGTGCAGCAGGAGAATATCAATATAGTCCGTCTGAAGGCGCTCCAGGCTTCCCTCGACGGCATTCAGGATGTGTTCTTTGGAAAAATCAAAGAAGTCTTCTCTGATGCCGCACTTTGTCTGGATGAAGATCTTGTCCCGGGGAATCGCTTCCGTCTTTATGATTGTCCCGAATACTTCTTCCGCCAGACCCGCGGCATAGACATCCGCATGGTCAAAAAAATCAATGCCTTCGTCAAGCGCCGTCCTGATAAGCCCTGTTGCTTTCTTATAAGTAAGTCCGGTAATTCTCATACATCCAAGAGCAATTTCTGAAGCACAAATACCACTGTTGCCGATATTAATCGTCTTCATACCGTTCACCTCTTACTTGCTTTCAGTTTCAGCTATTTTCTCCGCAAGATCATTCAAGTAAACCCAACGTGACATTTTATCTTCGAGCGCTTTTTCAAGAGCTTCCTTTTGAGACATCAGCTCCTGAAGTGTTATGTAATTGCTCGACTGAGCCTGTATGTTTATAGATATATCATACAGCTGTGTTTCTAACTCGGCAATGTCTGAATCAATATTATCAAACTCACGCTGTTCATTATAGGAGAATTTGAGCTTCCGGTTCTTATTCCAGGACTTGTCAGGGGCTGTCCTGGGCTCCGCAGCAGCCGGAGCGCTGACTGTTGGCGCACTTTGCTCCAGGTATTCAGAATAGGATCCGAAATACTTTATAATTGTCCCGTCATCATGAAAATCAAAGATCATGTCTACGACCTTATCCAGAAAATACCGGTCATGCGATACCGTCACTACAGCACCGCTGAAGTTTTCGAGATAATCTTCGAGAATCGTCAGAGTCTGGATGTCAAGGTCGTTGGTCGGCTCGTCAAGAAGCAGAATGTTCGGTGCCTCCATAATAATGCTCAGGAGGTATAGTCTTCTTCTCTCACCGCCCGAAAGGCGCTTAATCGTATTCCACTGCAAGTCGGGTGTGAACAGGAATTTTTCAAGCATCTGCGAGGCAGACAGGGGGCCTTCCCGTGTCTCAATCGTCTCTGCAATATTTCTGATGAAGTCGATGACGCGCAGGGAGACATCCATCTCCTGGCTGTCCTGGGAAAAATATCCGAGCTTAACCGTATCGCCAAAAACGACCGTACCGCTGTCAGGCGCAAGGCGACCGCTGATCATATTGAGGAGAGTTGATTTGCCGCAGCCGTTATTGCCGACAATTCCGATTCTCGCATCACGTGAAATGATATGGCTGAAATGGCTGACATAATCCCGCCCGCCAAAGCTTTTGGAAATATCCGTAATTTCGAGTGTCTTCTTGCCAAGGCGTGTTGCGATGGAACTGAGTTCAAGCTTAGCGGCCTCCGTGCGGCCGCTTTTCTCGCTCAATTCATCATAACGGGCAATCCGGTCCTTACTCTTAGTACCCCGGGCTTTGGGACCCTGCAGCATCCACTCGAGTTCCTTTCGCAGAAGGCTCTTATTTTTGCGTTCCGTCCCGATCATTATTTCTTCCCGCTGGGCTTTCATCTCGAGATATTTGGAATAATTTGCAATGTAACTGTATAAATTACCGTGATCCAGTTCAACAATCTTATTGGTGACGCGATCAAGGAAATACCGGTCATGAGTGACCATAATGATCGCTCCGGTATATCTGATAAGATAATTTTCAAGCCACATAACCATGTCATTGTCGAGATGGTTTGTCGGTTCGTCGAGAATCAGGACCTCGCAGGGGTGGATCAAAGCCGTGGCAATGGCGGCACGCTTGCGCTGTCCGCCGGACAGAAAGCTGATAGGGGTATCGTAATAATCGGCGAGGCCCAGCCTGGATAATACCGTCTTCGCCTCGTATTCCCTCGTCTCGCGAAGAGCCGTTGCCGTCCCCAGGAAAACATGCTCAAGCAGCGTCAGCTTCTCATCCCATACGGGATTTTGTTCAAGATACTCAATGCGGACGCCGGGATTCTTTGAGATGGTACCGCTGTCCGGAACTTCCCTCTGCGCGATAATGTTGAGGAACGTTGATTTACCTGTCCCGTTGACACCAATAACCCCGATTTTATCGCCTTCATTCAGATACAGTGAAATACCGTTCAGAAGCAGTTTTTCGCTGTAACTTTTCGTAATTTTCTCTGCGGAAAGCAGCATCTGCTCTTATACCTCATCCATTCGAATACTTATTCTGCTGTTATTTAGCCTGCGTGCAGCCCTGCATGCTTCCCGTGCATCATGAAGGCTGTCGGCCGATATCAGAAACCGGCTCTTATGGCAAAAAGCCAGTGTCGGAATTCCGGAAATCTTCTTGAGTTCTGCTGCGGGAATACCTGCCCATTCCCCGGGAAAAGGGCAGCGCAGATCCTTGGTTTCCGTATCAACAGGTATGGCCTGCGCACAGAAGCCGCCGCGCTGGGACGGATATATAACAAATTCAGCTGCAGTCTGCAGGAGAATCATTTTCCATGGTGCAAATTTTGGAAGAACAACGATATTGTCAAGGGACTCGGCGAGGGAAGCTTCAACAATCTCTTTTGCCCGGTTCTTGCTCATGATATTATTCATTTTTTTCCGGAGTATGACGGATGCAAAATCCACCGCCTCGGAGAAACACTGGTCGGCCGATTCATCGGAATCCCAGCATGGATTGAATATGCCAAGCGCACCGGCAAGCTGGCTTCCGCAGCCTGTGTTGTCATCGGCATCCAGCGGCTGGATAAAATGTTCGTCAAATCGGGCCGCTTCCCTTGACGCCTGTTCCGGCGTACAGCAATTACTGATTATGCCTTCGCCAAGTTCGCGCCAGAGCAAACCAAAAGCAGCATACGGAACTCCGTTCTCACGGATTTCAGCATCCTTCTGGTGATGGTCAAATTTACCGCAGCCAATATCAAAAACGATTCCATCAAAATCATCCGGTACTTCAAAAGCCCGGATGATTTCGATGCCTGGATTGGTTATTTTCAGGAGAGCAGCAGAAAAAACATCATCGGCATGGAATCTCCCGCCGTGTGTCAGGGCATATTTATATTTTTTTGTCATTCATATCTCGCTTCAATTTATTGTTAGTCGTCTGAATTCAATGGCTTCTTGGCCTTTTTGATAACTTCGGGCTGAGCCACTACTGATTTGAGCGATACAGTCGGAACTGAGTTATCGACCTTCTTCTTTTTCTTTGTCTCTTTGTTGTTGATATTCCGGTTACCCATACTCATCCACCTCTTTTGAAATAATAGTACTTTCCGTCTCTATTGTACCTCAATTAGGATATACTTGCCACACCCATTCGATATGGCTGCACAGTCACAGAGAAGCCGCAGGGCGTACTTTCACAACACCTTGCGGCTTTAAATCAACAAAATATAACAGGTAAATTCTGTTCTGACCGAGCTTAACTCGTCAAATGCCGCTCAAGTTCAGTCATTTTGCCCCGGATGATACTGATTATTTCGTCAAAGTCCTTAAAATGCCTGCTCGTATCAAATTCGATGAACATATCAGGATTATTGAGGGCTCCCAGAGACAGTTTGAATTCTCCGAGAAGCAGGCAGCTGTCAAGTTCCACGCAGCTGATCTTTGAAAAAGGGATGTATTGGGCACTATATCCGCCGAATTCAAGTTCGAGGTTGGTCGATCCTTCCTGCACAATGATCAGGCCAATGCTCGTCGCCAGAACCATCACAGCCCCGGAAAACTTCTCTCTTCTTCCGACCGGGGAAATATATGTGGGTTCAATATAGACCATTCCAAGAATATCCCTATTCAGCTGGTCATCCTTCAGAAGCGCTATTTCCCTTGAAAGGACACGCTTCAAAATACTTGGTGTTTCAAAGCCGCTGTTAATGATCTCGTTAATTCTGGATTCAAGGTTCGCATTCATATCATTCGCCTCCTTATCTCATCCGATACAGGTATAGAGTTTGTAAACCGACGAACGTCTTCTTACTTGAATTATACATCAAATATGATTTACTAAAACAAATAATCTTATATTTCCCTTCGCAGATTATTCATTTGTTTCAAACAATAGTCTGTGTATTTCAGGATATTGCGTCTTCAACCGTATCGGCTTTCCTTCCCGATCTAAAAAGCAGTGTCTTGTCTCGCCGGTACAGCGAATTTCACCTGAATTCTTTTCCATGATTTTATAAGCAATGGTAAATTTAATTCCCGTAAAGCCGGTCATTTTCGTAATGATCTCAACCGTTTCGCCAAACATAGTCAGCTTTTTATATTCGCAGGATAAACCGATAACAGGACTGATAATCCCCATCTGTTCCATTTTGTCATATCCGCACCCCAATTGTTCAAGCAAATCGACTCGAGCTTCCTCAAACCAGCGGATATAATTCGAATGATGGATGCAGCCCATCTGATCCGTCTCATAATATTGCGTTTTATGTTCGTATTTATTCATGCAGATATCTCCTCAGATGACTATTTTATTTTTCAAAACGGTTTCTTTATTATAGCTTCAGGGCGTTCCTAATGAGTTCGATAAGTTTTGGTTTTATTTCTTCGAGTTCATATTGGACGCGTACGACCGGTTTTTCAATGGTCATAAACCTCCGCAGATCGATGGGTGTACCTATTATGACAAGATCAGCCGGAGTGCGGTTAATCGTCTCCTGGAGTTCGGCAACCTGCTCCGGGCTGTATCCCATTGCCGGAAGCAGACGGGTAATCCCGGGCCACTTCTTCAGCGTCTCAGCGATACTTCCCACGGCAAATGGCCTTGGATCGACCAACTCTGCGGCACCCATTCTCTCAGCTGCTATGACACCGGCGCCGTATGACATATTACCATGCGTAATCGTAGGGCCATCCTCAATAACCAGAACTTTCCTGCCCATTATTAGCTCCGGTTCATCCACGGAAATACGGGAGTTTGCAAGGATAACAGCAGCATTCGGATTGAGTGCATCGATTGACGCTTTCAAAGCTTCAACGTTTTTAGGGTCCGCTGAATCCACCTTGTTGATGATGACGATATCTGCCATACGAAGATTCATCTCGCCGGGATGGAAACTTTTCTCGTCCCCGGGCCGATGCGGATCGACCATAACAATTTTGACGTCAGGTATATAGAATGAAAAATCATTATTGCCGCCGTCCCATATGATGATATCTGCTTCGGCTTCGGCCATATGAAGAATTCTCTCATAATCAATGCCCGCAAATACAACAAGGCCGTCATTGATCAACGGTTCGTACTCTTCGCGCTCCTCAATCGTGCAATAATTCAAGTCAAGGTCATTAAAGGAAGCGAAACGCTGCGTCCCCTGCTCGCTAAGCTTACCGTATGGCATCGGATGACGGATAACAACGACTTTCAGCCCGGCCTCCTTAAGAAGCCTGCCGATATATCGGGTAGTCTGGCTCTTTCCGCAGCCGGTCCGAACAGCAGTGACAGCCACAACCGGACGCCGTGACTTTATCATGGTGCTCTTCGGTCCCATAAGCCGAAAATCCGCTCCGCATGCCAACACCATAGAAGCAGTATTCATGACATGTAAATGGGATACATCACTATACGCAAAGATTACCTGATCCACGTCGAATTCGCTGATCAGCCGGGGCAGTTCATTTTCCGGATAAATAGGTATGCCGTCAGGATAAGCAGCTCCGGCCAGCGAAGCCGGGTAAAGACGTGCATCGATTCCCGGTATCTGTGTGGCTGTAAATGCAGCAACTCGATAATCAGCATTTTCACGAAAATAAGTATTAAAATTGTGAAAGTCGCGGCCAGCCGCACCCATAATGATAACTCGTTCCATAAAACACCGGCTTTCTGTATTCGATTTTTACCCTGCATGTTTTCATTAAACCCGTTTCGAACGCATGGCTTTCATATGCTTTAATTTAGGATCGGAAGCAAATTTTCTGTATTCATCGGACTCCATGGCATATATAGCTACTCTGCCCTGTTCATTGCAGTGAATACCCCAGCCATACCGTTTGCCGAGAGATGAGCTGCGCAGGCACGGCTGACCTCTCGAAAACAATTTCTCGCGCTCGGCTGCGAAGTCTTCTTCGACTATTTCATTGCGAATTACGAAAACTTCAAAAATAATATCTTCCTGGGTATAAAGGTATGGATTCTCGGATATTAATTCATACTGCAAAGCCGGTACGGACATTCCATCGCTCTTTTGCTCAGGGATTTCAGCGGAATTGAGCGGACAGTCATCAGCGACTTCGATAAAAGTTGAGTAGTAATTCTGATCATCCATTATTTTTTTCACGTCAGCGACCTCCCTGACTGCGCGTCTCAATATAAGATGAAGGTGTCACCCCATCATACCGGCAGCTTCCTCAAATCCATCGAAATCCTCAATCCATGCATCGACCATTGGCTGGCTCATAATGGCTGAGAGATCCAAAGTTGATACAATTGCGATGATCCTGCCTACACCTGCACGCTCGGCGGACACCAGCCCGGCCATGGAATCTTCCACAACAATGCAGTCACCGGGTTCCATATTCAGCATTTTAATTGCCCGCAGATAGACATCGGGTTCCGGTTTACCGGGTAATGTTCCGTCGTCGTATACTATTTTATCCATCGAAAACCACCGGGAGAGTCCAAGCTGTTCAAAATAAAATTCCATGTTGCTTTTACCGGCTGCCGTTGCAATGGTAAAGGGAATTCCGCTTTTCTGCAGCCTGTAAAGCAGTGGCTCCAGGCCTTTTACAAGTCTGAAAAGCTCTTTTTCTTTGAAGCACAGCTCCCGGTACAGCACTTCCTTTTCTTCTGAATATGCTGCGACTTCTTGTGCTGACAGATTCTCACTGATAAAGTGTCTGATCGTATTGGGATTTGGCTGCCCATGCACATATTGAATCATTTCTTCATTTGTAGCATCTCTGCCTGTGTGTTTTTTAATAAACTCCCGCCAGGAAAGTTCGTTCATCTTGGTATCAAAAATCATGGTTCCGTTAAAATCAAATATGACAGCTTTCATTTTTCCACCTTTTCATCTATATATTTTCTGCTTCCAGATTAGCCTTAAGACTGATTTTCCGATCCGTACCGAGGCCGTCAAACCGGATCACATAAGCTGCATTATCCCGGTCAATATCCATCACTTCACCGGCTCCCAGGATACTGTGTACAATACGGTCACCGGACCGAAAAGACGGTGCGGCAACTGCAGCCTCCATCCATTTCTCACTGCTTTTGATACTCCAGTTGGTCTCGCTGATCAGGGACTCATCGAGTTCATCCGTGTAAGCCAGAAGGTTCCTGTCTACATTCAGGATGAAGCGCGAAGGAAAGCGATACGACCCGTCGAGGTTTCGCCCCTCGGAATCGGTCAGAAACAGCGCTTTCTGCGCACGGGTAAAGGCTACGAACGCCAGCCTTCTCTCTTCCTCCATGCCTTCAATCGTTGCCGTTTTTTTGGACGGAAAAATGCCTTCATCAAGACCGCAGACAAACACATAAGGAAACTCCAGTCCTTTGGCTGAATGGACGGTCATCAGCTTAACCGCATTTTTTGCGGAAATGGCATCGGTATTGGTCAGCATCGCAACATGCGCCAGATAGTCTTCGAGCGTGCTCTCCTCCCCGCAGGAAGTCTCATACACATAGATTGACTGCTTCAGTTCGGCAAGATTATCGAGCCGTTCCTGGCTGCCCTCTGTCCGCAGCATTGTCTCATAGCCGCTCTCGTTAAGGAGTGCGCTCATCATTTCAGAGATGGGACGGTTCTGATAATCAGCGGAATAACGCTCGACGAGCGCAATAAACCGCCTGCCCTGTGTACCTTTAAAAGTCTCGTCATCGATGGTTCTTTTCAGTGCTTCATAAAGGGTGCACCTGTTCTGATCAGCATAGCTGCGAAGGAACTTCATCCTTCGGTCACCAATGTTGCGCTTAGGTACGTTTGCAACCCGCATGAAGGATAAGTCATCCCGGTACGCGATCAGTCGAAGATACGAAAGGGCATCCTTGATCTCCATACGGCCGAAGAACTGTGTGCCGCTATATATCGTGTACGGCAGCTCTTCCCTCAAAAACACTTCTTCCAGGCTTCGCGTCAAATAATGCGCACGATACAGGATGGCGACGTCACTTAGCTTTACATCTCTTTCGGCAAGTTCCCTGATCTGCTTTGCAATCCAGAGTGCTTCCGCCTCTGATGTTTTAGCGTGATGGTAAACAGCAGGAACACTGTCCGGAAGCGCGGAAATCAAGTCCTTCTTCACACGATTCTTATTATTTGCAATCAGCGAATTGGCAGCCGAAACAATCTGAGGAGTGGACCGGTAATTCGTGTTCATCATAATTGTCCGCACATTGGGAAATTCCTTATCAAAATCCAGAATAAAACGAACACTGGCACCTCTCCACGTATAGATCGTCTGATCAGGATCTCCCACGATAAACAGGTTGTTATGGTAATCACAGAGTTCTTTCATCAGGCGATACTGAAGGCCGTCAATATCCTGATATTCATCAACCATAATATAAGCCAGCCGCTGCTGCCACTTCAGCCGGATATCCTCATTAATGCTGAAAATATACAGAACATACTTGATCAGGTCATTGTAATCGAGTCCAAAACACTTCTTCTGCTGGTACAGATACCCGTAGAAGATGACATCATTTGTCTCGACAGCCTGTATATATTTCTGCTGCAGTTCATCGAGCGGCAGCGCGATCATATATTCGTAATAGGCGGGTTCTTTGAGCAATTTTCGGATTTCGATCATATCCCGGGCTTTGGCAAACGTCATATGACGCAGCGTGAGACCGCGCTCTTCGTAGATGATCTTCAGCATCGAATCAATATCAGAGTTATCAAGGACCAGAAAACTCTTGGGATACTGCACGGCATGGATGTCCTCCTGCAATACAGACACGCAGAATCCATGGAACGTACTTATATAACCCGTATCATTATCACCTGTGAGGCGGCGGATACGCTGCCGCATCTCATTGGCCGACTTATTCGTGAAAGTAACACAGAGAATATTCGACGGCATCATGCCGATTTCATTAACAAGATATGCAAAACGATGTGACAGCGCCCGCGTCTTGCCGGAACCTGCGCCCGCGATGACCCGGATAAATCCTTCTGTTGCCATGACGGCTTGCTTTTGCTGCTCATTAAGCCCGTCGAGTAATTCGCTCATCATAAGTCACCACTGTTACTTCTATGAATACTGTACTTATTACTATACTACCAGTAGAAGCGGTCTTTATCATCCTCATCTTCAAATATGCAGTTCCATTATACCGTTAGCGGGACAAAAGAAAAAATCCCAGAGAAACTTTACAGTCTCTGGGATCTTCGATGGTGCGCCTTCAGGGACTCGAACCCGGGGCCCACTGATTAAGAGTCAGAGATTCTATTTGTAAACCTTATGTCGAAATGCGTCGAAATGCAGTGTTTTCAGTCCTTTCCAGATGTCGTTCATTTGTTCTCTTATCTAGTTTTAAGGTGTGTTTTCGAGTCAATAAACCACAAATAAACCACAAATCAAATCGCTTATATACTCACATAATTTCTTCTATTCAGCAAATTTTCCTTTAAACTCGATATAAATTGCATCAATGTATGGGTCTGGCCAGTTCTGATTCCAATCCATAACATGCCGTAATTCTTTCACTTGGCCATAAATATATATCTTGTCATACAATTCGATAGGTTGCGTTTTATCGCTTCTTCTATCAAAAATGTAAAAAGATCCACTAACATAACCATATTCACTTGATTTTTGGCCACAACGGTAAACTGTTTCATTAGTTGCCTCATCAATTAAAATGCTAGCAACCATAAAGTCCCCTTTAATATATGCATTAACATAAGTAGACTCATCTTTAGTTAATTCATAATAAGTATATTGAACACATAACGCTTTGTATTCTGCTTCAGATAGCGATGGTTCTGTCTCAGGTGTTGGTGCAGTTGGGCTAGTTGTAGGTTTAAAGGTTGGTATTGGCGTGGGCGTTGGTATTGGCGTTGGTTTTGGCGTTGGTGTGGGCATTGGTCTTGGCGTAGTCGTTGAGGTTGGCGTTGGTTTTGGAGTAGCGGTTGGTGCCGCAGTAGAAATTGGTTCAGTTATATTGATAGAAATAGTAGCATTGGCAGGGGTTGGCGCTGGTGTTGGTGTTGGTGCAATTATTTCTTTCTCACGCGTAGCTGCTGCAGACAATGAGGAATCAATTTCCTTTTGTTTAGCTAAAGATTCCTGTACTATTTTTTCCTGCTTAACATATGCTTTGTGACTGTCTGAAAATACAGGCTCAAAAACAGCTAAAGAAATTCCCCAAATAATAAAGGCACAAAAGGTTGTTACTAATACAAGTAATATACGCAGCCACAATTTCATTGATGATTTAAGTGATGAAAATAATGAAGTAAAAAATACAGGCCATAAAAGTACCAAAACAAGCAGCAAGTATTCAATGAACTGTATAATTTTGTCGGTTGCGGTAAATAAACCTTTTTGAGTAAGTGCAAGAAGTATTGATATCAAAAAGAACAAACCAATAGCGACAAAGTACAAGATTGCTAAAATCATTTTCCATGTTGTATGTGTGCGGAATCCCAAGATTTTTATGTTCTTTACTTTCATGTATTTCACCACCTTGGTTAGCAATTATTATCCTTTGTATTCGTGTAAAAAGCCACACTTCCCGCAACAATATGAACTTTTTTTCTTTCCGAGTCCTCCACCAATTAAACCAATTGGCCCGAGCAATAATCCACCTACGGCTGCTTTACCAACACTGAATCCTTTATTTTGTGTGTCTATTTTTCTCCAATTAGCTACTTCTCCGCACATAGGACATTTGCGTGGTGCACTTCCCATATATTTTTCCTCCTGTATGAATTTATTAATTTGATGAAAAACACAATTTGGACTTACCCGTTTCCATGAGTAGTATGAGACTAATACAAATCAGCATTTCCCTGTAAAGTGTCACTTTTTATTTTCTGGTTATAGTCATTGTGTAAATTTTAGCATAAATCCCGTCTACAGATATTACTCTGATATAGACAGTAACAGGCTCATTTCTAGTGAGATCAATGGTTGTAATTGGATTTTTAAATTTGGTATTAGCATACACTTTCCAAGTTGTACCAGGTGAATCACCTATAGTTGATGGATCAGATAAATTAATTAAATATCTTGAAACTTCAAAATCGAACGTAACATATTTTTGTTTGATAGGAATTGTTGCATTTATTGTTGTATCAAATGGGTCATAAACATAATCATTATCCGATGGGGAAATGACCTTAATGATATCGCAAGGTCCCTTGGAATATATTGTAATTTTGACTACTGCTTTTAATGTTATCAGGGCGTTGGATCCCAAATCTAGATAGTGTTCTCCTCGCTGATCAAAAGCTGTATCGCGGTAGTGTGTTCCGCTCTCACTAAAAGATAACCAATTATCTGGTACCGCGCCATCATGTCTTTCGATAAAATAATACTCATCACCCGCCCCGAAGTCTTGACTCGATGATACAAAAGCTCCGTTGGTATCCTCCCCATATCCAATAGGTAGACCAATATCATCACAAAAATCCTGAATGTCATTAATATGATCTTTGATTTCAATCCAGTCGGCAAGTTGCGCGTATTTACCATACCTACTTTGAATTATTGCATTCAAGTCAGGCCTATTACTTGGGCTAACACTGTAACTTTCACTTGACAGTATGTAATGAAAGGTGCTCATTACTGGTCCAGGAGGGAGGTATTCTTCAGCATAGACATTACCAGGTATAAGAACAGTTGTCGTCAGTAGAACTGACAGTAATAAAATAATTGATATAAATTTATGAAATTTCTTACTCATGTGATTACCTCCTAGAAACAGCACTTTCATTTACTTTACTACTTGACGCGTGCAAAAAATATATAACATCATACTTGAATGTAATTGAAATAATATTATTGAAGAGCATCCTCAATCCTCTTTTCTAGTTTGCGTAATTCAGCAAATAGTAATACCTTGTTATTGATTAGTGGCTTTAATGTCTTTTCAGAGATATCTGTATCTCCTGACAAGTCAATTGAATTATTCAAAAATTTCATATATTCTTCTGTTATCATTTTTGCAGGTTCCAAATTAATCCCATTGTTTATTAGGCCTCTATAAAACCTACCGCTTTCAAATCTCACACCAATGCATTCTTGTTTTGTTTCTGCATAACAAACTTCGATTGTAAGTGGTTTCATAGGTTGCTTCATCTTTGGAGTCTGCAGAAAAATTCCAAATGACGACGGAGCCCTCTGAATGTAATAACCAGTAATTTGATTGTTTCGGATGTCATCAATTATTTCCATAACAGTATCTTTAATATCAGTTGATGAATTCCTCTCAATTGCATTGAAAAGGACTTCGTCACTCAACATAAGTTTCTTTTTTGTTAATGTTCTGATTTTCTTACTGGATGCCTCTTCAAACATTACTTTCGCAGTAGCCTGTGGTTCGATTGCAATAGGTTCACCTTTTTGATTCAGAACACAAATGTACGTTTTCTCAATAATCTTCGTCTTAGCCGTAATGTAAGGTACAACGAACCAATCCCCCTCTTCCGTTTTATAGACTTCAATTTCAATCAAACCAATTTGAAAGTTCATCGTTGTATATTGATTCAAAAATTTTGCCATTAGCTCAATGTCATGAACAATGTGATCGCTGATAATTAAAATTAAAAAATTTGCTGTTTCAAGATTCTTTTTGACGGATTCTTCAAATTTAAATTTATCTATTCTTCCGTAATAACGTTCGTTTACATATTCAATGAGGTTCTTGTCCTTATGCTTCTTTCTGAAAGCAGAATCAAGATAATCAAATGACCAGGTTGTCATATCTTGTGCATAATCAATGACCTGAGCAATTACTTT
>DIEQ01000109.1:18316-19193 GCA_002418705.1 Mageeibacillus sp. UBA5770
GAGAATAATTCCGCCTTCTTCCGTGACAAATAAGTTGTCTATGGAGTTTCCGTTTTTTGTTAGAATCTCCGTACCAATGCTCACAGGATCTCGAAATGATGAGTTTATCTCATCTGCTAAAAGAAGTTCTGGAAATTCTGAAACTCTCTTCTGATACCAGTCTTCATGCTTCCCCATTTCTACATGGTCAATTTTACGAATTTCTTTAACATTCTCTCCACATTTAAGAAAAATTGGTTTTCTCCCAACTCGGTTAGTTTCAAATTCCATAAAAATGCCTCCATTCTATTGAACATTCTTATAAGGAATTAGTTTCAATTTTCGTATTTGTATGTTTAGTTACTAACAAAGTTGATCGAGTTTATAAGAGCAGAGCGAACCTGAACATTTATTACATTTGCATTTAATAGAGTCAAGTTTGACTAATCTTTACCTATTGTAATCGTGTAAACTTTATAGGAAACACCGTCTGCTGCCGTCACTTTAATATTGATAGAAATAAGACAATTGATAAACGCTTATGAAGAATCTTTCTCATATGTGAACCATAACCCAATATACATGTGCGTCACTACTTGATACGCGATTGAAAAACAAAAAACCGACTCATTGGTCGGTTACGCTACTTGCTATTGTCTGATCAAAGCGTCCAAATAAGATCAGACTGTCTTCGCATCCAGAAATTCATTTGATTTTGTCCACACTATGATATAAATGAGATTATCACTCACATGCATTATATCATTTATATTTGATTAGACCAATATTATTTATTATTTTTATCATTGAATAATTCAATAGGTTCACAGACCAGTTTCTAAATTTGCAAATAGAAAAGCGCCTCGTTTGAAGGTAAGCGTCCGACAACCGACGTATT
>DIEQ01000140.1 GCA_002418705.1 Mageeibacillus sp. UBA5770
GTTTTCTGTCTATTTCTTATTTTTTATTGGCAGGTTAAAATAGGAAGTAAGATTACAGCTTCTGCAAATAATACCCCGGATAATCTATTCAAATATGAATAAAATAAACATGAAAAAAGTAAATTATGCAAAAAATAGCTCATTTGATATATAATTGAGATGAATTGAGGTAAATATGGAATCAGATACTATTATTACAATCAAAGAAATAGCTCAAAAAGCAAGCGTTTCCATTACTACGGTATCGAGAGTTTTGAACGGGCAGTCTAATGTTGCAGACGCTACCCGTGAAAAAGTATTAAAGATTATTGCTGAACTCGATTATAAACCGAATCTCTTTGCCCAGGGGTTGGCAGGCGGTCAGACTAAGACAATCGGTGTTCAGACACAGTTGTTAGGCAGCCCGGTTTTTGACGTGATTTTGAGAGGAATCCTAAAAGGCCTTGAAGGCAGCGGCTATTCTGCGCTGTTCTCGGACGGCGGCTGGGATGCGGCAAAAGATGCAGCAGCCATTCAAATGTTTATAAAGCGCCAGGTCGACGGACTGATAATCTTGAACGGGAATTCCCCTGATGATTTCCTTAACGATATTTCACGGCAGGTCCCGTTGATTGTCATAGGCCGCAAGATAAAAGGTATAGAAAAGAAATGTGTTGCGTTCGATGATTTTGACGCNNGCCTTCAAAGCAACGAAATATCTCATTGAAATGGGACATCGACGAATTGCACATATTACCGGACTCCCAAATCATAAGGATGCCAATGAGCGACGCGACGGTTACTTTGCAGCTTTACGGGAAGCTGATATAATCCCCGATCCAAATTTAGTTGTCGAAGGCGATTTTACTGAACCCTCGGGTATGTTGGCTATCGAAATGCTTCTGATGCGCGGACATATGTTCAGTGCAATATTCGCAGCCAACGACCAGATGGCCTATGGCGCGCGTCTTGCACTATATCGAAGGGATTTACGTGTACCCCAGGATGTTTCAATTGTTGGCTTTGATGATCAGGCACCGTCTGCTTATATGATCCCGCCCCTGACTTCGATCTCCCGACCTCCGCTTGAAATCGGAGAAGCAACCAGCGTTGCACTGATCAAAATGATTCAGGGTCAGAAATCGGTCGCTCTTCCGAAGTATGAATCAAACCTGATGATACGCGAGTCGGTAAATCGACGAATGTGAGTGATTGTTATACGCGACTTAATAACTCACTGACTGACAGCCTCACTTGTTTTATTAAATATATCAAAAAGAATCCGGCAGACCCTTTCACTTATAGGGACTGCCGGATTTTTCTTTTTTCAGATCAGCGCCATAACAGATGCTTCTGGCAAGTATGTTATTTAATTTTCGAAAGCTTTAAACGCACAACATGAATCTTGTCAGGATCCAATTCGAGTATTATCGCTCTTCTAATCTTGACGCCGCCCGAAATGTGATCGCAGTCCAATAATTCGCCATCAGCACTTATTGCATCTATGAAATATTCGCCAAAATCCAATTGATCGGGATTCTGATACTGAACATCCAATTGCCTGCCGGCAAACCATAACCGAATCCCGGCAAAAGATGCTGCATCAAATTGTTCACGGACGAGTTTGGGACACAATTCCAAATCCCCAAGGCGGCCTTGTACACCGAAAGCCTGTGTCAGGACCGTCAGCAAATACCAACTGGCTGAACCGGTTAAAAATGGATATACACCACGTCCGCGGGCGTCGAAATATTCCGGTATACCCGGATACATATGACTATGCTGAAAATCTATACTATGTAAATAAATGCGATTCAGAACGTTATAGGCCTCCCTTACATAACCACGCTGATAAAGGGCATTTGCATACATGACAACCATATGGTTAAAAACAGCACCATTTTCTTTATGGCCAAAAGCGAAACCGAAACAACGCCCCATGTTAAACAGAACTTCCTTAAAATCCGTATTCAGCCTGTGCCCGCCCAATTCCTCATCAAGCAAATAATGATTGGCAGAGGCAATGATCTCCCTGGTCTGCTCGTCGGTAGCAATTCCACCCATTAGCGCAAACACTTGACCGGTCAGGGTCATGCGGACTCCGTTCGGATGATCTCCCTCAAGGCGCTGTCCATCATTGTCATAGTAGCCGTTAAACCAGCTGTACCCTTCCTGATTTGAAAGCCACTCTCCGGTTCGGATATTCATGGATAACCAGTCGGCTTTGGCAAGCAAGTCAGCAGCCAGCATGTCAATAGAAACAGCAGCTTTTAACCCGGAAACGGTATGACTCGTTTTTTCAAAATATTCTTCCAGGCGTTTTTTCTTTGCAGGGATTGAATCATATTGAATCCTGTTGCCAAATGTATCCAGCAGCAATAACAGGTCTTCGTTAAGATATACCTGATTAATATGCAATCCGCGGAATTCTTTGACGAGCATGGCAATTTGCCGGAGATTGTCGGCATACAAAGCTGTGAAGGCTACACTTTCACCTCTCTTTTCAGCCATATCAAATCCATCATTCCAATCGGCACCCTCTAATCTAATCTGATTATGCTCGCCTACATTGAAGAAAGCCGTGAGATGCTGTATGAGCAGATGTTCCAGGATTGTTCCTTTATAGACTTCACCGTCATTTGTTTTTTGAGAGGTGCCCTGCTCCGGCGTCCATTCCTTATCAGCTGACTGCGCACGCTTTATAAAAAGATCCTTAAAATATGTCTGNNCCTGTCTGGTTGATGTAAAGTTGAGTCGTCAGGAGTGGCCAGGCCCCATGATCCATCCAGACACGGGGAATATTGTTGCGGTCCGCCTTAAATTCTCCGGGTTTTCTTCCAATAATCGTTGCATTACTTCCATCGAGACGTATTCCCGCAAAATTGTCCAGCAGAAGCTGATCTACCGGATTGGTTTCCATGATAAGAAGAGCAAGGATATCCTGCCAAAGGTCGCGCCATCCGCGGCCGCCTTTTCCATAATCATGAAACGGTAAAAACGAGTTGCCAAACTGACGTCTGAAGATAGGTTGGATGCTTACCCATTTTAGCCATTGATCATATTGATTATCCCCTGTTTTAACAGCAATGTTGTTCAGCCTGGATTGCCAGAAGTCTTTTGTCTGATCCAGCCAGCAGTCGAATTTTTCCTTGCTTCCATAACGGGCAATCAGATCCCCGGGATCATTATTATCCTGACTAATACCCATGATGAGGTAATAGCCGCAGGATTCACCCGGCTGCAGGTATTTATCAGCAAATCGAAGACCACCCATAGCTTCATAGCCGGCAAAAGTATCTCCGGTGAGCGAGTAGTTTGTACGCGTGCAGACTGCCGCTTCCGGCCATGCCAGACTGCCGCCTTCTCCCGTAAAATCTTCAAGAACAGGAAAGAATCCCTGCGGCGGAGCTCCATCTGCATCTACGCCTAATACTTCGTAGACCGTGTGGTTCGGGAGGTGTCCGCGTTCATCAAACGAAAGAGA
>DIEQ01000135.1:0-78087 GCA_002418705.1 Mageeibacillus sp. UBA5770
TCTCATCATATCGTGAGACCCGTCTTCGTAGGTTGTCCAGAGCCATTCACCCGAAGGTATGATAACTTCTTTTTCAAGGAATCTCAGAAGTTCATACATCTTTTCCAGGTGTTCTTCCTCAAATCCGAATTTCTGATAATCATTGGCAATCCCGATTATTGCTTCTGCCTGAACCCACCAGTCACGCTGTGTATTATCATGTCCGTTGAGACATTCATAAAAAACACCTCTCTTCGTAAAGGCCTTTCTTATCACATGCTCATAGAGTGCTTTGGTAACCGGTGCTGTGCGGACTGTGAGTTCATCATCGCCTATCACAGCGAGGGCCCGGTCGATCAGCCAGGAAGCTTCAATATCATGACCATATGAGTGCAGGTCAATAATGGATGACAGATTCCTGTCAAAGAAGACTTCCAGCCTCTCAAGTCCCTCATTATACATGTCTGTAGTCAGTTGCCTGACAGTAAAAATCAGGGCATTTCTGACATTTTCTGACGATGATGCCTGATACAGAACTGTGTAAGCCTCCATAATATGCAGCACTGTGTTCATAGTCCGTTCGGCAATAACGCCGTTTTCGGATAGTTCATCGTTGCTCATCGGTCCGAATGTCCGTGTAAGCTGTTCACGATAACCCTTCTCATCCCTCCACTTCTCTTCAAGAAGAGTAAACAGGTCCATCGCATGATCAAGCGCTTCTTTCTTGCCCGTAGCCAGATAATATGTTGAAAACGCATACACGCCGAATGCCTGATTATAAGAGTGTTTGAAGTCTTCCGCCGGCTTTCCCTTTGCATCAAGCATCCAGTAAAGAGCTCCATATTCTTTATCAAGCGCATGATTCACCAGAAAATTATATGCCTGGTTTGCGGCTGCCAGGTATTCACGGCGGTTTGTACGGCGATATGCCTCAGAAAAAGTCCATAAAATTCTGGAATGGAGGATCACTCCTTTGTTGCTGCCGGGGTTGACTGTTCCATCGTTTCTCACATACCCGTAAAATCCGCCATACATATGATCCTGTCGGCTGAGCCAGAAAGGAAGAATCTGAGTATTGAGCATTTTTTCCATACGAACTGCAAAATCAGGAAACGATTTCATACTACCTCCAAAAACAATGGCTGACAGGGTAATTATAGCCCTTCATCACCGAGTATTTTCAAAACTAAGTATACAGCATGCATTAAGTCCGCTCCAGATAAAACACAAAAGTTCGATTGAATTGAAAAAGATCGGCACGTACCTGCTATTTTCGGATATAATTTGTATATTGCGTCCCGATACAAACAGAGTGGAGATATAAAATGGAAAACAATATACCTGACACCGTCAGCACGGAAGAGCTCCCGGTTATTGAACTTATTATGGGCGACCTGTTTAAGGGCATCGCCGTGTCTGATTATTCTGATAAAATTTACGAGGGAATTTACGAAGGGCGCCATGTACGTGTCATACAAAAAGCAGTTCAGACAAAACCGGACCGCCTGTGCGTCGGGTTTCTTTTCCTGCTTGACGAACCTGCGCGTTTCCGCGTTGATGTCCTTGTACCGGAGAATTGCAGAAATGCCCGTGTATCCCTTCAGGATCAGGAACTGATCGGATTCTTTTCACCGGATATACCGGATGATCTCGAACCGGTTCAGGTTGCATCCTGCGGACACCAGCAAAAAGTCTCTACACTTCACCCCGGAGAGTTCCAGTCAATAAACTTCCGCTGGGAATCGGGTGATGTCCTCAAATTCTATTTCTATTTCTGAACCGAAGTGGCGGCAGGAGTGGGTGTTACGCTGACATGCACCGGCGGGGCGATTGTCTCCCCGGCTTTATATGCCTGCACAGAAATTGAATCATGGGCACCCTTTAAAATAGCCTCGATAATGATGAACGCGGTATTATTGATGCGCAGTTCAAGCTGACCTTCCGCCATAGATTCCAGCAGTGTTGAAATCGAGTCATAATTAGTACGGCGAATCAGCCCGCCGTTCTCCTGCAGGTGTAAGTTTTTTGTCTCCTTCATTTCGGATATGGTGGAATAGTTGTAGTCATATGATTCAAAAAAAACAATAGGTATCCCTGCATTATCGAAGGGAACATAATCGGATAATGTCGTCGTTACTTCGCGGAATACTTCTGAGTCGCCGTCTCCGTCAACATCAAGAAACTGGCCGCATTCATTGTAAAGAAGATCAACGCCATTTGATGATGAAAGCTGATTTTCATATACAACATCATAAGCTTCATAAAGCTTTCTTCTCATTTCATACTTCTGTCCGGGAACCAGCGAATTCCAGCCTGCATTGGCATACAGCTTATCTCCTGCATAAATGCTCTCAATACAGTACATGGCGTCGGTCGAGGAAATTTCGCTTTCGGTCATCGAGTCGGCAAAAGCCCGGGCTCCCGTATATGAATCATCCCCGGCTCCAAATGCCACCAGAATGACATCATAGCCATTATTTTCTGATCTGATTTCCTTCGCAATTGTCAGAAGGCAGCCGATGCCGCATGCATTATCCTGAATTCCGTTAAAATCAGGATATGCAGCCGCATCTTCGGTTCCGTATTCCGTATCATAGTGAGCACCGACGATAACCTGCCTGGATTCTTTAATGTATGATTCATCCGAGTCGAGGAACATCAGTCCGGTACCGGGAATTCTGACAATATAGTTAGTTGAGGTGCCTGTATTTCCGGCTGAAGAAAAAGTCTGTTCTTCAACTTTATAGCCAAGCTCTTCAAACTCGTTCTTAATATAAGTCCCCGCTGATTTTTCAGTCTCGGAATAAGCTTTCCGGTATGGATACCGGCTTGCCAGGGCCTTTGCTGCCAGTGCGCCATAGTCACCGTAATCCGCGTGTTTTTCCACGGCTGTTTCCTCACTGCCGCATCCGGTCAAAAATAACGGGAGGGTAAATATAAGACACATAAAAAGAATGACAGCCCGAAGATATAACGGTTTTCCAGCATGATTATGTTTATATGCCTGGGAATAGTTCATGGATTGCTCACTCCTCATTACTGACAGATTCCGGAAAGAAGCCTGTCAAAGACGGCTGTGGCTTCCTCTGCAGGAACCATCTCGATATATGGCTTGCCTTCTGATTCCAGGCGCACAAGAGGTACTGCATCCGTCCTGTGTTCAAGGCACTTAATGATTCGTTTGAGGAGCGTGTCTTTCGTTACTCCTGTAACCGAAACAGGAAGTCCATGCTTCACATACAGCTGACGAAGAGAGTCCGTCTGATACAGGGCGAACATACCGAGGGCCATCGCCTCACCGTGCGTATATTTAAGGAAACGGAAATGTCCTTCAATTGCTTCTGCTATTTCCTGTCCAAAGCTCAGGTATCCCGGATTCGTGTCCAAAAGGGCTCTTCTTGACTGGATACAGGTATCAATCAGGTGAAGCATATCGAAATTGGGATTATCAAGACTGACAAGAAGGTCCGGATTCTCTAACAGACCATACAAAATGACCTGGGCAATCCCGTTTGCCTGATAGCGCGGGGGAAGAGTCCGCAGATAATCCGTATCAATCACAACATGAATCGGAGAATAACTGACTCCGATCTGGTTTTTATGGCTCTGAAAATTGAGATATGCGTCGGGAGCTGTCGACGAATCTATCATGGCCAGAAGAGAGGTTGGAATCTGAATATAATCGATGCCCTTGTGGAATGTCGCCGCAACAAAAGCTGCGACATCGATGACACCGCCGCCGCCAAGTGCAATAAGGAGGTCTGAATGCGAAAACTCAATATCGGTCAGCCGTTCAAATGCTGCCCTTACGACATCAAATGACTTTGCAGCCTGACTGCCGTCAATGACGATGATTATAGGCTTAATACCGCTTCTCTCAAATTGACGCATAAAATCGTTAATGTAATAGCCTGATACTTCCCGATCCGTAATAACGGCAACCTGGGCCTTTTCAAGGCGGTCCTTGAAAATATCAGGAAGATATAATTGTGCAACAGACTGACCGCACTCAACAGGGTAGCGGGTTCCCGCATTGATTCTCGTAAGCTCCATGAATCCTCCTAAAAAAAACAGCCTCTTGCTATGATACCATTTTCAGCTCAAAGATGGCAGTCCCTCCGGGAAATCCGAAAACGCTTATCAAGTCAGATGTAATACATTCCGGCGCCTGACTGATTCTGTTTAAAGTCATCAACCAGATCTGACAGAAAAATCGAACGCAGTGAGTCAGCAACATTCCGGTTTACAATAGTCCAAACTCTTTCCGTAAGAAATGAACGGATGTCCGTCTGCCCCGGATCTTCAACCTCAATCAGGAGTAAATCACCTTCAAGAACAGATACTATTTCGCTGAGCCGTATTACAGACGGCGATTTTGCAAGAAGGTATCCTCCCTGCGCTCCTTTTACACTTTTCACGATGCCGGCTCTACGCAGGACAGAAAAATCCTGCTCAAGATACTTAAGCGAAATCGCCTGCCGCTGGGCAATCTCATGCAGTGCGACGTGCCCGCGTTCAGAAAATACTGCTAAGTCAACCAGGGCACGCAATCCATAACGGCATTTTGTAGACAGTTTCATTTTCTCACCCTCATGTAAGGTTTCAAGCACCTGAAGTCACCCGGACATATGAGATCCGAATGTTAATTAAATTGAATAATCCGAAGAAGAACCGACTGTTCTTTTTTGAAAATCAGCAGCAAGGTCAGCAACAGAAATATGATCAACGGTTCCTGTAATTGCCTCAAAGAGGGTATGCCATGCATCTCGTGCGACACAGTTGATACTTTTGGCACATAGTACATCCTTCTCAACGCACAAGACCGGAGAAATTGATTTCTCCGTCGCTCGAAGAACGTCGCCGACGGTGATCTGTTCGGCAGGACGTGCCAGCTGATAACCGCCATAAGCTCCGCGGGAGCTTGAAATGATTTTGTTCTTTCGAAGAAGAGAAAAGATCTGCTCAAGATAATTGTCTGAAATCTGTGTACGCTCACTTATTTCCCGAATACTTATTATCTGATCATTCGGAAAAAGTGCGATGGCCAGAACGGCTTCGAGAGCGTAACTTCCTCTTGTTGATATTCTCATTTGTCATCTCTCCCTTCTCCTATATGAGTACACATATATAATGTAACATTTTAAGGATTAGGGTGCAAGATGAACCTCAGTCCGCCTGGAAACGTGATATAATTAAGATAATTATAGATATGTATCGGAGTAACCATAATGACAATTTTTCGTTTCTTCGGAAAACGATATATTTTCGGAATCCGCATGCTTTCGATGTTTCTGGCTGTCCTTTTATTTTTGGGAGCTTTGCAAACACCTGTCAGAGCTGTAACGATATCAGAATCATATCTTTTATCCTCTTCCCAGCCTGTTTCTGAGTCCACAGCAGCTTCGGATACTGACTTCACAACAGTCTCCGATCCGGATGCCGATACCAGTGAAATCCGGACCGGAGAATCTTCGGTAATATCACAGCTTGATATTACCGCCCGAGCCGCCATTATTGTCGGCACCGGACGCGGTACTTCCCTTTATTTTAACGCCCCTGATGTGCCATACAATATACCCGCAGCATCAAAACTGATGACTGCTGTTATTGCGCTTGAAGCTCTTCCTTTAGATACGCAGGTCACGATATCAAGCGATGCACAGGCAATGGATGAATTATCCGATGAGCCTCTTTTTCTGTCAAAAGGCGAAAAGTGTTCGGTCAAATATCTTGTTACCGCTATTCTCTATACCGATTCGGATGCAGCAGCTTTTTCACTTGCCGAATATATTTCAAGTGACGAGAGATTTTTTGTGGAACGGATGAATGAGATGGCAAAAGCGCTGGATATGAGCACAACCCTTTTTGCTAATACATCCGGAAAGCCTGTCGTTCCAAATTTTTCATCTTCAGTCTCGACGACACTGTACAGTTCATATGCCAAGCAATATACAACACTCTCGGATTTGTCTTCCCTGTTCAGGTATGCATTGAATGTTGAGGGTTTTCGTGAATTGTTCACAAAATATAAGACGCTTATGTTTTTGTCCGATGGCACACCGCAGACACTCACAAATTCCATGAGTGCCGCGTGGGGACTCAATCCACAGCTAAAGGGTGCCTCACGTTTTGCCTGCGGTGATTCCGTATCGACATCCTGTATTCTTGCCCTGGCATCCGTTGATGATTTTGAGATCGCAATTTTGCTCGCAGGTTCACATGATGATTCCATATATCAGGATTTGTACATGTCCATCAATACCGTATTCAGTTCATATGAAGTGACTGACCTTGTGGTGGCCGGTGATGCATACACAAAGGTAAGCATTGAGGGAATACCTGAACCGCTTATCGCTGTTTTTAAGAGTACGGTCCGGTACATCCACCCGACCGGCAACGATTACATTAAAGCTAACGCCGTATTTATTCCTGATGAATCTGTTACTCTCCCCATAAGCGCAGGACAGTCACTGGGACATGTCAGGTTTGAACTGCTCGACGGGACTCAGATTGATACAGAAGTTGTTGCTGCACAGGGTATGTGGACCAAATCGACATTTCTTTCCGACACAATTGCACTCCTGGTTGCTAACAGGAATCTGTCGATCATTATCGGAATCGCTGTTTTTCTGTTTCTTGTGTCTGTGATTCGTTCTGTATACATCTTAATAAATCAGCAAATCCGATCCCAACGCCGCAAGAGAAATTCTTCGGGAAAATAATGCTTTTTTACGTTGTTTACCTTAAAATGATGAATCGATTGATATCTCGGATGCATAACAATACACGTCTGTCCAAATTTGTGTTAACATGGATAAATTAAAAAAACATAAGAGGTTTAATATATGTCAGATAACAAAAGTTCCCGGGATTTTTCTGTGCGCACCCGATTTGCACCAAGCCCTACCGGTTTTATGCATGTCGGAAATCTCCGTACAGCCCTATATGAGTATTTACTGGCAAAATCAGTCGGCGGCACATTTGTTCTTCGTATTGAGGACACTGATCAGGAAAGATATGTACCGGGTGCACTTGATATAATTTACAGCACCCTTAAAACCGCAGGTCTTAAGCATGATGAGGGTCCGGATGTCGGAGGACCCTATGGTCCGTATGTCCAGAGCGAACGCATGCTTTTGTACAAGCCCTATGCTGAGCAGCTTGTTTCAGAAGGAAACGCATACTATTGTTTTTGCACAAAGGAACGGCTGGATTCCCTGCGTTCGCAGGCAGCAAGCCCGGAAACGGCAGGCTATGACAGGCATTGCCGCGACTTAACAGCTGATGAGATCCGTGAGAAGCTGGCATCCGGTGTACCCTATGTTATCCGCCAGCGTATGCCGTTAACCGGCACCACAACTTTCAGCGACTGCGTCTATGGTGATATCACAGTCCCCAATAAAGAGCTCGAAGATCAGATTCTGATCAAGGCAGACGGATTTCCGACATACAATTTTGCCAACATTATTGATGACCACCTTATGCATATAACACACGTAGTCAGGGGCAGCGAATATCTCTCGTCAGCGCCCAAATATAATTTGCTTTATGAGGCATTCGGCTGGGATATTCCTGTCTATGTCCACCTTCCCCTTATTCAGGGTCGAGGTGCGGACGGCACGGTTTCAAAGCTTTCGAAGCGCCATGGCGCAACGAGTTTCGAAGATTTGATCGCCTCGGGATACCTGACGGAAGCCATAATCAATTACATCGCACTTCTTGGGTGGTGTCCTAAAGATGATACACGGGAACTATTCACTCTCGACGAGCTTACAAAGGCTTTTTCAATTGAAGGGATCAGTAAATCACCTGCGATTTTCGATTATGACAAGCTTGAGTGGTTTAACGGTGAATATATTCGAGCAATGTCAGCCGAAGAATTCCTGGCGTATGCCCTTCCCATTTACAAGGAACTTCTTCCGGGCAGGCCTGATGCATACCCGCTTATGACAGAGATCCTGCAGCCGCGCATCACACGCTTTTCGCAGATCGAAGAAAAGCTTTCCTTTCTGAAGGCTCTTCCCGATTATGATCCTGATATTTATGTACACAAAAAAAGTAAAACAACACTTGAAAACTCACTCGAGATGCTTGGGATATGTGAGACCGAGCTATCAGGACTTGAGATATGGGACAAAGATTCTGTATCATCTTGCCTGACATCTCTTGCGGAGCGCCTTGGTGTTAAAAACGCACTTGTCATGTGGCCTGTTCGAATCGCGATTTCCGGCACCGCCGTTACACCCGGCGGTGCTGTTGAAATTTTACTTCTTCTGGGCAAGGATGAGTCTTTGCAGCGAATCGCCCAGGGCCGACAACGACTCACACCGTAAGAAGCCTTGTTTGACAGTTTGAGCACGGACACAGCGTAAGATTTTTGCAAAGGAAATAAGGTGAAAATTATGAGTGATACTGACAGCAACTTCATTTTTGATTTTATTGACGAGGACATCGCACCGGGCGGACAGTTTGAAGGCATGACGGTACATACAAGATTCCCGCCGGAACCGAACGGGTATCTGCATATCGGACATGCAAAAGCATTGTATATTGATTTTCATACGGCTGAAAAATACAACGGCCTGTGCAATCTGCGCATGGATGACACGAACCCCACAAAAGAAGATGAAGAATACGTTGACGCCATAAAGGATGATATCCGGTGGCTCGGATATGACTGGGGCGACCGTTTCTTTTACGCATCTCAGTATTTTGAACAGATGTATCTGTTTGCAGAAGAACTAATCCGAAAAGGCCTGGCCTACGTATGCTCCCTGACAGCTGACCAGATGAAGGAAATGCGCGGAGACCTTTCAAAGCCTGCCGTAAGCCCATTCCGCGATCGGCCGGTCGAAGAAAGCCTGGATTTATTCCGCCGCATGAAAGCAGGAGAGTTCGAGGACGGACGGATGACGGTACGTGCAAGAATAGACCTGGCTTCCGGCAATTTCAATATGCGTGATCCTGCCATTTACCGGATTAATCATATGAGTCACCATCAGACAGGTGATGAATGGTGTATTTATCCGATGTACGACTTTGCGCATCCCCTCGAAGATGCGCTTGAGGGCATCACGCATTCCCTGTGCTCCCTTGAATTTGAGTCGCACCGCCCTCTTTATGACTGGGTTATTCAGAACTGTTCCGTGCCCAGCAAGCCTCGTCAGATCGAATTTGCGCGCCTTGGGATCAATCATACCGTCCTTTCCAAGAGAAAGCTGAGAAACCTTGTGGAGAATGGTTTTGTATCCGGCTGGGACGATCCCCGGATGCCCACGCTGTGCGGCCTGAGACGGCGCGGCTATACTCCGTCATCCATTCGTGCCTTCCATGAGAGAAACGGTGTATCCAAGGTAAACAGTGTTGTTGATTATGCATTCCTTGAGCATTGCCTGCGCGAAGACTTAAACGGCAATGCCCTGCGTGTAATGGCAGTCGTTTCACCCGTCAAGCTCATCATCGATAATTATCCGGAAGGAATGACGGAAGAATTTGTTGTTGAGAATAATCCTGAAAAACCGGAAGACGGGACTCGCAAGGTGTTTTTCTCCAGAGAAATCTGGATCGAGAATGATGACTTTATGGAAGAGCCGTCACGAAAATATTTCCGGCTTTTCCCCGGTAATGAAGTCCGGCTGAAATCCGCTTATGTTATTCGCTGTACAGGCTGTATCAAAGATTCCGATGGGCATGTAACGGAAGTCCATGCTACGTATGATCCGGAAAGCCACGGCGGAAATACGGCAGACGGAAGAAAAATAAAGGCTACGATTCATTGGGTAGATGCAAATACGTCTGTTGATGCTGAAGTCCGACTTTATGACAGTCTTTTCGACACACCGGAGCCGGATCTCGCAGACTGTAACTATCTTGAGCATCTGAAGCCGGATTCACTGACTGTCATTTCCGGGGCCAAACTCGAAGCATCCCTTGCATCTGCACAGCCTTCAGACAGCTTCCAGTTCCTGCGCCTTGGATATTTTTGTGCGGACAACAAAGATTCATCCGAATCCCATCTGGTATTCAACCGTTCGGTATCATTGAAAGACAGTTTTCGGGGATAACCTGATCCGTTGTCCTATTGTGGAGGTTATAAATCATGCCCCAGATTACATGGGCTAAATTGCGGCCGAAAGTACCCTATGTGCTTTCGGTCGTAAGATTCCTTTTGCTTCCGGCTATTGGTATCGTCATACTTCAGTGCCTGTCTGCATACCAGCAGAACTTCGATGAGTCTATTTTCTTCGGGGCTGGCTGGTTTCATGCAATCGGAATCAGGTTTGTCTGGAATTACTTATTACTTCTGATTCCTTATGCAATCCTGTATAGCCTTCCTTTCTTTCGGATTACATCGATTGTGATGAGCATTATTGTGTTTTTGTTCGGTCTTGCCGAGCATTATGTTATTTTGTTCCGCAACGTTATCATTTATCCCTGGGATCTCACAAGTATCGGCCTTGCTGCTAATGTGAGCCGAACATATGATTTTGTCATTTCACGGGAAGTCGTTCTGGCTGCATTTTTGTTTGCACTCATGATTGTTCTGTCATTTGCCGGTAAAGATCCAACATTCAAAATATGGCTTCGTGCAGTCATCGCAGTCATCGTCATTGCATCCGGGGCAGCCTACATGACCTCGTTTGTAATGAGTAAAACCGTGCAGCGCGAACATAATATACGCTTCTATTACACCCTTGTTAACTATAATTACGAAAATGGCGTACTGCTGAATTTCTGTTATCATCTGAGATTTCTTTTCCATGAAAAACCCGAAGGTTATTCTGCGGAGGAAGTTAAATCAGAACTTCTGGCTTATGATAAACCCACGGAATCTATTGTTCCCGGCGAGGAAAAGCCCGATGTTATCATGGTAATGAGCGAAGCATTTTCCGATCTCAGAAACCTTGGTGATTTTGAAGCTTCAGAACCGGTCATGCCATACTGGGACTCATTAAACGGAGATAATGTTATCAAGAAGACCCTTCTTACATCTGCTTTTGGCGGTAATACGGCAAACTCTGAATTTGAAGTGCTGACAGGGATGACACTGCAATTTTTCCCGGCAGGAACATATCCGTTCAAACAGTATATCCGAAATGATGTGACTTCGATCGCATCTATTCTCAAGGATAACGGGTACGAGACGTCAGCAGTTCATCCGTTTGACAAAAATGGCTGGAACCGGAATAATGTTATGCCGCTTTTAGGTTTTGACAGTTTTACCGGCGAAGATGTTTTTTTATCTGCACTCCGGTATCGCGGATATGTCAGTGATCAGTCAGCATATCAATACATCATTGATCAATATAAGGATCACAAAACCACAAGCCCTGACATACCATTTTTCGAGTATCTCATCACGATTCAGAATCATGGCGGGTACAGCTCATCTGCGACTCTTCCCTATTCCATAACACCGGATCTTATCTCCGATTATCCGCAGGCTTCACAGTATCTTTCACTTATGCGCGTATCGGATGATGCACTTAAAATGCTGATATCTTATTTCGAAAATGTCGAACACCCGACGGTGATCATAATGTATGGAGATCATCTGCCTAATTTAACCGATGATTTCGAAGAATACCTGAAGATGACTCAGGACCAGAATGATCCCCGAAATTACCTTAAAAGATTTGAGACAAAGATTCTTGTATGGGCCAATTACGATATATCCGGTTCAGACCTCGCACAAATGGAAGAATCGTATATAAGCACAAATTATGTGTCGTCCTATCTGTCAGATATTCTGGGCCTGCAAAGAACACCCTTTCAGCAATTTCTAGTAGAAATGCATGAGGATGTACCTGCGCTCGATGAAAGTTATATTGTAGATAAAAGTTTTACAGTTTATAATGCCGACAACAAAAATCTGCCCGCTGATGTACAGGCCTGGATCGATACATACAGGAAATACCAGTATTTCGAGCTTTATGATGCAGCTGAGTAACATAAAGCCTGAATCCGGGATATTCTTCCTGTTAGGGTTCACAAGAATATCTGTAGCCGGTCATATAAAAGCAAAGTGTATTAGCCCTTAAAATCGGGCTTGGAAATGCTTCATGATGTATTGAGTCAGGATAAAGCTGGGCTTCCAGGCATACGCCGGCGTGCTTAATATACTCATTACCACTCTTTCCGAAATATCCGCCTATATGATTTCCTGTATATACCTGAAGCCCCGGGAAGTTGGTCAGAACCTCCATAGCCCTGCCGGAATGTGGATCAGACAGCCACGCGGCAATATTTACACTGTCATGACTTGTGTGAAGGCAATAATTCTGATCAAGCCCGAGCGAACATAAAAGTTGGGGATGGCTGCTTTTCATTGTCGGACCCAGAAGATTCGGGGTTGAAAAGTCAAAAATACTTCCCTTCACATCACTGAATGTACCGTCAGGGATATTTTCAGAATCCTTATTAGTCATTTTGTCAGCATCGATCCAGAGCATGTGTCGGCTGACATCACCTCTGTCATGACCATTAAGGTTAAAATACGCATGATTCGTCGGATTAAAAAGAGTATCAGCATCGCTTATACCTTTATAAACAATCAGGAGTGTCAGATCTTTGGTCCAGGCATACAGGACACTAGCTTCCAGATTACCCGGAAAACCGCAGGCACCGTCAGGAGACAGGCAGGTAAAAAGGGCAGCTTCCCCGTCAAGTTCGAAGTCATTGCGAATCTGTGTACTTACCAGAAAAGCCTCAGCCTCGCTCTTATCTAAGACGCTGCCCTCCCAGAATGTATTTTGAAAAGATGGATATCCGCCGTGAAGATTATTTGGCCCGTCATTGGCAGGGAGAACATATTCATTCCCGTTTATGATAAAAGAAGCGTTCTTAATCCGGTTGGCATGTCTGCCGACAATGGCTCCATGGCAGGAATTATCATCGATATAATCATCCAGGCAGCAAAATCCCAATACTACATCTCCGAGCTGTCCAAACTTATCCCTGACACATATCGATGTAATTGCCGCACCATAATTGATAACCGAGAAAAAAGCGCCTGAGGAATGTGTAATTCTGTATTTGAATACTTCGCCATGCCTGGGTGCGCTTTTTTTAACTCCTGCAAACGGAAATACATCAACACTCATCTTTTTCCCTCCGTGCAATTTAAAAAATTACTGAGAGTGCTTGAACACCCTATTCCTCAAGTGGTTCGGCTGGAATAAATAATCTTGTGTCTTCTTGTTGTTTTTTTCTTTCACCTGCCTGTGCGGCAAGCCGGCAAAGCTCAATCTGACTGTCAAGCTTGACTTTACCCCGCAAATCAAGTTTGTGATATGTACCGTCTGAACGAAGCCAGTGACTTCTCACCGTATCTTCTAATTCTATCTGAAGGACTTCAAACACGCGATTTCTGCAATCCGGATCTTCAACCGGAAATAAAAGTTCAATACGGCGATCCAAATTTCGCGGCATCAGGTCAGCTGATGACAAATATAGATCTTCATATCCCTCGTTGAAAAAATAAAAAATACGTGAGTGTTCAAGAAACCGTCCTGTGATCGAACGGACCGTAATATTGTCTGATAACCCCTCTACTCCGGGACGCAGGCAGCAAATTCCCCGGACGATCAGATCGATTTTGACACCTGCCTGAGAAGCTTCATAAAGGAGCTCGATCATAGCCCCGTCAACCAGGGAATTGACCTTAGCGATGATCGAAGCCTTTTTGCCCTCTTTCGCATTCATGATTTCACGGCGGATCTTCTTTTCAACAAAGCCCCTGAGCCATAACGGCGCAGGAATCAGCCGGCGCCACTCTGGCGGTTCCGCATATCCGGAAAGCATATTGAAAAACTCTGAAGCATCAACGCCAAAAGTCTCGGAACAGGTAAATAAACCTAAATCTGTATAGATGCCAGCAGTAATGTCATTATAATTTCCGGTTCCCAGATGGAGATACCGGCGAATACCGTCATCGTCACTTCTTACCACCAGCGTAATCTTACTGTGCGTCTTCAGACCGACAAGACCATATATGACATGGCAGCCGGCCTTTTCAAGCATCTTTGCCCAGTTGATGTTATTCTCTTCATCAAATCTTGCTTTAAGCTCAACGAGGACCATGACTTGCTTCCCATTCTGGGCGGCCTCTGCGAGATACCGGATAATCGGCGAACTGCTGCTGACCCTGTACAGCGTCTGCTTGATAGCAAGCACCTGCGGGTCCTGTGCTGCTTCCCTGACGAACTCAATAACCGGGTCGAAAGATTCATAAGGGTGATGTACCAGACGGTCCTTGAGTCGGATTTGTTCAAAAATATTGCCTTCATCGAACATGCTGGCCGGCTGTGCCTTATAAACGGGATAACACAAGTCCGGAAAATCGGCAGCAACATTGTTGTATAGCTTCATCAGAAAAGTTAAGTCCAGGGAACCATTGACCGCGAAGGTATCATTCTCTCCAATTTGAAGTGATTCGGTAAGCCAGGTCAGCAGCCTCTGATCGATGTGTTCATCAACCTCAAGCCGGATAATTTCACCCCACTGACGCATACGTACCTGCTGTTCGATTACTTTGAGGAGATCTTCCGCTTCGTCCTCGTCAATATCAAGGTCAGCATTTCTCATAATACGGTAATAACCGGATGCCAGGACCGTAGAACCGGTAAAAAGAATATCGAGGTTTGCACAGATAATCTGCTCAATCGGAAGAAAACCGATGGCATCAGGAAGTTTTATTTTAAGCAGGCGCGGAATAACTGAAGGTACCTGCAGTGTTGCAAACTGATAGTTTCTGTCCTCGTCACTGAAATCGTCATTGTCTTTTGTATCTGTACGATCCCCGGATGCGCCTTCGGAATTTGCGCTGATTAATACACAGAGGTTAAGCCTGCGGTTATAAATCAACGGGAAAGGGCGTGATGCATCAACAGCCATCGGTGTCAGTATCGGATACAGCGTCGATCGGAAATACTCATCCGCCTGTGCCCTTCCCTGCTCATTTAGTTCTGAGTAGTCAAGGATATGGATACCCCTTGTCCAAAGTGTAGGGATAAGCGACCGCGTATATGTTGAGTATTGTAACGCCATGCTGTGCCTGATTTTTTCGGATATTTTTGAAAGCTGTTCTGTCGGCGAAAGTCCGGAAAAATCTCTGATTGTATATTGCGCATTCACCATATCTTTAAGTGATGCTACCCTGACAACATAAAATTCATCGAGATTTGATGCTGTAATGGAAAGAAATTTGGCACGTTCAAGCAGGGGATTCTTTGTATCCCTGGCCTCTGAGAGAATCCGGTCGTTAAATTCAAGCCAGCTTAGTTCACGGTTATAAAAACGGTTTGAATCTGCCTGAATGCCGGCATTATCCGAAAGCATATGCAGGGTCTCCTGCCTTGCCCCCTTGGATACCTTCTTGTTTTTTGCTTTCTTAGTGGTCATAATGCCTGTCTCCTCGGTTTTAGAACGGGTGTGGCTCCAAATACCTGTCTGTATAGGTCTGTCTTAATTCCAAATGCCCACAATTCATACGTAAGATCCTCATTACAGTCAAAACTGATATTCAGGAAATCAGGCAGGCTTGTAACAGATATGTTCTTGATTTTCTGCCGATGTGAGGCATCCATTGCGTCAGCCATACGCAGAATGGCGGTAAGTTTCGACACAGTAATTCTCTGATCGACCGGCAGATATTGAAAATACCGGTCTGTGAACAAATCCGGCTGTGTATAAAACCTTGCAGTATAAGCAACAGTCTCCCGCTCTTCACGATTCAGACCGATTATTTCCGTTGTATGAATAATCTGGTACGATCGCGTACTGTGATTGGTCACATGAATGTACTTACCGACTTCATGCATGATGGACGCCAGCTGCAAAAGAAGCCGTTCACGGTCTCCCATGCCATGCTGGCGCTTTGTACCGTCAAAAATCGAAAGTGCATGCTTCTCAACCTGTTCGGCATGCTTTTTGTCATAACGATAGCGTTTGCTGATATGCCGAACGGCAGAAACCGTATCGTTGATTGGATCCATCTTCAGGACAAAGCCATGCTTCTCCCACGCGTAATGATACATTACACCATCACACAGAGACGCAGCCGGCATGTGGATACCATCAAGACCCGTATATTCGAGGTTCTTCTTAATAATGAGAGCTGCCGGCAGCAGAAGGCTGGCGGTTGCTGAAGGAATATTCCTGGAAAGGACCAGGTCATCCGGCTTGGTCTTAAGCAGATACTCGTATGTCTCCAGAAAACGCTTTTTTGGCAGGAAACAATACTCACGCGGAGACAAACCGCTCAAGCCCTTGATAAATCCAATGTCACTGCCGAATGCGATCATATTCTGGAAGTTAATTCCCTTAGGCTCCACTGCATGATAATCTTCAAGATCATGGGATATAAATTCTTCAAGCACACTGCCGTAATGAGCTGTCTGCCGTTCCAGGTCTGAAAGAAGTTCGCTGACACGAAGTGAACCCAAAAGCATATTCTGGCTGAATACAAATTCCGATTTGTCATAAACCGTGGACTGGATGCTTCCCGCTCCGATATCAAGTATTAAAGTTCCATTCTGAATAATTTTCTCAATACCATTCATCAGCTCTTTTACAGCCAGGTTATGATAAAAACGTTCCTGCGAATTATCCAGGACAATGACATTAAGTCCCGTACGCAGACGAATCTGCTCGGCAACAAAGTCTCTGTTCTTTGCTTCGCGAAAAGCGCTGGTTGCAACACAGATTGAATCCGTTATTTTATATTCCTTCATTTTGAGGACAAAGCCTGAAAGAATCTCACAAAGCTCGCCCACCTGTTCAGCAGAAATAAGCCCGCGCTGGTATGTCTCTGCTCCAAGGGCCAGAAACCTGCGTACTGATTCAATTTCCCTTGGAACATCTTTGCCTGTAATTTCAAATATCTTGAGGCGCAGGGAAAGCGACCCAACATCTATAATTGCTAATGTCTGTTTTTTTGCCATAAGAACATTTACTCCTAATCTACTAGTGGAAAATCAGGATATTTTAATTATACAACGTGAATAAGAATCATGTAACGATCTTTTGATGATTGTTTGCTCTTTGGGGGAAATTTTTATATTCATTGCTATGTATATATCTTCCTGACCGCAATCTGTAGCGCACGCCCGTTACTCTGGTATAATAACAAAGCGGACATAAATCATTTGTACAGGAGGATCATACATGAGTAACGACACATCAAATTCAATTCTTTCCGGCTCGGGTAACGGCATTCGTGCCTCACAGGAAGCTTTAGAGGGTCGTCTGAACGACTTACTCGAAGAGCTTTCGCAGCAGGAAGAGTCAAGATTTTCCCGTGTCCGATCCCGAAGAGAATCCTTTACCGAGCATGTTGAAATCGTTATGTATCGTCATACGAACGGTTCCGGGCGTCTGTTCGGCGGTGCTTTGCTGCAGATGATAGATACCATAGGTGCGATATGCGCAAGACGTCATGCAGGCACCGAAGTAACAACAGTTGCAATTGATAACCTTTCCTTCAAAGCACCGGCACAGCTCAATTCAACCATCCTTTTGACAGCCGAGGTCGAAAAAGTCGGCAAAACCTCTATGAAAGTAAAAGTAACAACCTATGTTGAAGAACTCAGCGGAAACAGAGTTGAAATCAATGTTGCCCACCTCACCTTCGTCGCTATGGATAAATACAACAGACCAACACCGGTACCGCGATTGATGGAAGAATAGTTTCAAATATATCTTTCGGGAACGCGAGATGATTTTACTGCATCCAAACAAACTGACAATAAAAATATCGGTATTCTTATCACCGGCGAAGTGCCGGGTAAAGAATACCGATACTGATTTACGGAGTTTCTTCCTTGGCGCGAACGAATTTCGAAGGGCTTCAGCCCGGAGACAAGTGAGGACAAAGGTCTCACATCCCCGGCATGATTATCTCTTCAGGATTTTTTCCCGGCGGAATCATCGGATATACCAATTCTTCAGCATCAAGCATGACATGGAACACAAAAGGTTTGTCATTGGACATCATTTTTGCGAGATTTTGCCTGAATTCCTGTGCATCCGCAGCACGTGCACCTGCTATGCCGTAAGCATCTGCGATCTGAATGAAATTCGGATTATTCTCCATAAGGGACTGGCTGTATCTTTTTCCGAAGAACAGTTCCTGCCACTGCCGCACCATTCCGAGCTGCTGGTTGTCCATAATTACAACTTTTACATTGAGCCCGAGGCTTTGCAGTGTTCCGAACTCCTGGATGGTCATTTGAATTCCGCCGTCTCCGACAAAGAGGACGACAGGTCTGTCAGGTGCAGCGATGGCGGCACCGATAGCTGCAGGCAGTCCGAATCCCATTGTTCCGAGACCGCCTGATGTCAGGAAAGATCTCGGTGATTCGATGGAAAAATACTGTGAAGCAAACATCTGGTGCTGACCGACGTCCGTTACGAGTATTGGGTTCTGTCCTTTATAAGCTTCAGATATCGTATGAACAACAGCTTCCGGAAGGAGCTTGTCATTCAGGGACACAAGTTCATCGGTCAGTTCATGAAAGCGTTCGGCCTTGGCAGCCATTTTTGAAATCCATTCGGACCAGGCTGCTTTAAAGTCATAATCAGGCATATGACGAAGAACATGTGCAAAAAAGTTTGCAGCGTCGTCTTCTATCTCTACCGTCGGGCGGATATTTTTACCGATCTCTGCAGGGTCAATATCAACATGAATGACCTGACGAGTCTTATTCTGGTTGTATTTGTCGGGATCACCGATAATACGGTCTGAAAAGCGGCAGCCGACAGCAAGAAGCAGATCACAGTTGCCAATTGCCGAGTTGCCCTGCGGTGTGCCGTGCATACCGACCATACCTAAGTACTGAGGATGCTCCTCAGCGATTACTCCCTTAGCCATCATGGATGTTGCTACCGGTATACCGGTTTCCTCGACAAACCTCTGCATAAGTGCACTCGCACCTTCGGAAATGATTACTCCTCCTCCTACAAGCAGAAGCGGACGTTTGGCATTTCTAAGTGCTTCGTATACGGAAAGAACCTGGGTCTCGATCTTTTTTCTCGGCGGACGATGGCGCATGACGCTCATTGCGGAATCCGTATTATCAGGAATCTGTGCCGCCAGGATATCCTTCGGGACATTGACCAGGACCGGTCCGGGTCTTCCTTCAGTCGTGAGGTTCCAGGCTTCTTCAAGAGTTGGAAGCAGTTCAGCCGGATCCATGACAAGATAATTATATTTTGTTATCGGCTGCGTAATACCCGTAATATCAGCTTCCTGGAATGCATCCTTACCGGTGCAGTTGCGCGCAACCGCTCCCGTAATTGCAAAAAGAGGAACGGAATCGAGGAATGCATCCGCAATACCTGTAACAAGATTCGTCGCGCCGGGGCCAGAAGTGGCAATCACGACACCGGGCTTGCCGGTAATTTTTGCATATCCCTCAGCAGCGTGTACAGCACCCTGTTCGTGCCTGGTCAGAACATGAGGGAATTCAGCCTGATAAATGGCATCGTATAGAACCAGAATGGGTCCTCCGGGATACCCGAATGCCGGATTTACACCCTTACCCTCCAAAAAAGAAACAATCGTCTGTGCTCCATTCATATTCATCACCTGTATCCTATCGTAAGCCGGAATCAAATTCCGGCTGATCCATTGGTCATTATTACCTGTATGTATCCGCCATGACACATTGACGTTATCAGATCCTGCAGACCTTGACGTGATTCATGCTTGCACCGTTAGCTGCTGAATCTGCAAGGTCCTCAAAACGGGCAAGAATTCCGGTGAGCCTGCGGTCAGGCAGGATGGCGGGCTTTCTTGCGGCAAGTACATTCTCATCAACTTCAAGGGTGAGTGTTCGTGCAGGTATGTCAATCAGTATCATATCACCGTTCTCAACATACGCCAGAGGACCGCCTACGGCTGCTTCAGGACAGACGTGTCCGACAGATGAGCCTCTTGTGGCGCCGGAGAACCGTCCGTCTGTAATGAGGGCTACGCTTGTATCGAGCCCCATGCCAGCGACTGCAGATGTCGGTGTGAGCATCTCGCGCATGCCGGGTCCGCCCTTCGGCCCTTCGAAACGAATAACAATGACGTCACCGGCAACGATTTCACCTGCAAAAATAGCAGCCGTCGCCTCCTCTTCAGAGTTATATACTCTTGCAGGCCCCCTATGGACAAGCATTTCAGGAAGGACAGCACCCTTTTTGACAATAGCACATTCAGGGGCAAGATTTCCTCTGAGTACAGCCAGGCCTCCGTCTTTGGCAACGGGTGTCTCATAGGAGGCAATAACGCGTCCGTCCGCTCCCCTGTTGCCTTTAATCCGATCAGCGATAGTACCGTCAACAGATGGGTTTTCTGTTGACAGAAGTCCTGTTTTGGCAAGTTCGGCTAATACGTTTGTAATGCCGCCGACTTCATTCAGGTCAGTAATAAATACGGAACTTGCAGGATTCAGCTTGCTTAGCTGTGGTGTAGTATCGGTAACATGGGATATGTCATCCATCGAAAGTGCATATCCGGCTTCCCTGGAGATAGCCAGAAGGTGGAGCACACTGTTTGTTGATCCGCCCAGTGCCATATCGACCCGGAGTGCATTGAAAATGGCTTCTTTTGTCATGATGTCACCGGCAGTTCGGCCTTCTTCAAGAAGAGTCATGATCTTCATGCCGGTTTCTTTGGCAAGGCGGCGGCGTGCAGAAAATACGGCCGGAATCGTACCGTTTCCCGGAAGGGCCATCCCGAGGGCCTCCGTAATACAGTTCATCGTGTTCGCTGTGTACATTCCCGAGCAGCTTCCGCAGGTCGGGCAGCAGGCCATTTCCATTTCGGAGAGTTCATCGGCTGTCATGGCACCTGCGGCAAACTTGCCGGATGCTTCGAACATATCGGATAAACCGATTCTTTTGCCGTGATAGTTTCCGGGAAGCATGGGTCCGCCGGATACAAAAATTGACGGAATATTCAGCCGTGCCGCAGCCATCAGCATGCCGGGAACGACCTTGTCACAGCTCGGAATGAATACAACTGCGTCAAGAGGCTGTGCCATCAGTACAAGCTCACAGGAGTCAGCTATCACATCGCGGCTGACCAGAGAGTATTTCATACCGATATGATTCATTGCTGTTCCGTCACATACGCCTATTGCGGGGAACTCAAGAGGCACTCCGCCGGCCATCCGGATACCGTCTTTGACACACTGGGCAAGATCGCGAAGATGCGCATGTCCGGGAATCAGTTCAGAAAAAGAATTGACGACACCGATCATAGGCCGCTTCAGTTCTTCCGGAGTAAGTCCAAGAGCATAGAAAAGAGACCTGTGCGCTGCGCGGCTAGGATCTTTTGTCATCTGTCCACTGCGTTCATTGTTCATACTGCCACCTTCTTTTCTTTTCATCGATGCTTTACTGTTGGGTACGAAACGGAGAGTGCAAGAAAACTTCCACTCTCTGTTAAATCATTTATGCAGTCCCTTAAGGGGTCATTATGCAATTGCCGAAATAACTTTTGCTGTCATTTCTTTTGTTCCGAGGATAGTCAGATCATCTGAATAAGCGATATCAACTGTTCGATAGCCCTCAGACAGGACTTGAGCAACCGCTGACTCAATCGCTGCGGCTTCTTTCGCAAGGGAGAATGACCAGCGAAGCATCATAGCAGCCGACAGGATGGTCGCCAGCGGATTAGCTTTGTTCTGTCCGGCGATGTCCGGCGCTGTTCCGTGAACCGGCTCGTACATACCGGGTTTGCCGGGAGCGCCCAGGGAAGCAGAAGGCAGCATGCCGATCGAACCGGTAATCATTCCAGCTTCATCCGAGAGGATATCACCGAACATATTTGTTGTTATCATAACATCAAAATCACTTGGGTGTCTTACCAGCTGCATGGAAGCATTGTCAACATACATATAGGACAACGCAACTTCTGGATATTCCACGGAGACCCTGTCTGTTACTTCTCTCCAGAGGCGTGAGCTTTCCAGGATATTAGCCTTGTCAACGCTGACTACTCTTTTCTTTCGTCCCATGGCAAGTTCGAATCCTACACGGACGATACGTTCGATTTCGATCTCACTGTAACTCTCTGTATCATAGGCTTCCTGTCCCCTTGATTCGCCGGTCTGTGTTTTTCCGCCGTCTCTTCTGCCGCGGTCTCCAAAATAGATGCCGCCGGTCAGTTCCCGGACAATCATGATGTCAATACCGTCAGCCACAAAGATATCTTTGAGCGGACAGGCCAGAGAAAGCTCCTTATGAAGAACGGCCGGCCGCAGATTGGCATAAAGTCCCAGTTCAGATCGAAGACCCAGCAGTGCCTGTTCGGGACGCTGTTTCCCCGGAAGTGAATCCCACTTAGGTCCGCCAACCGCGCCAAGAAGGACTGCGTCACTCTTTTTGCAGGCCGCAAGGGTTGACGCAGGCAGCGGTTCTCCGGTGGCATCAATAGCACTTCCGCCGGCGAGCAGTTCTTCAAAATGAAAAGTGTGGCCGTATTTTTGGCCAATCACGTTCAATACGTCACAGGTCATGTTAGTGACTTCCGGTCCAATCCCGTCACCGGGGATAACTGCTATATTATATGATCCCATTCCTGCATTCCTCCTGCAAGGATTCACTTCCGAAAGCGAATCCGGATGTCATTTTAATTTACTTCTTTGCGATGTATCCGACAAGACCGTCCGCCTCAATGATTTTACGGATGAACTCCGGGAACGGTTTTGCTGTAAATGTCTGTCCGGTTGTGATGTCATGAATCCTGCCGGTTTCAAAATCTACCTCAATCTGATCTCCGTCACCGATTGCTTCGGAAGCTTCTGCAGACTCCATGATAGCCAGCCCCATGTTAATTGCATTTCTGTAAAAAATACGGGCGAAAGAAGGCGCGATTACGCAGGAAATCCCGCTTGCCTTTATCGCGATCGGTGCATGTTCACGGGATGACCCGCAGCCGAAATTCGGTCCTCCGACGATAATGTCACCCGGCTGCACGCGGCTTACAAATGAAAGATCGATGTCTTCCATGCAGTGTGCTGCTAATTCTTTCGGATCAGATGTATTGAGATAACGGGCGGGAATAATTACATCGGTATCGACATTTGCCCCGTATTTGAAAACTTTACCTTTTGCGATCATATTCTTTTCCTCCTGATGTTACTTTTACTCCAACTCAAAGGGGCTGGCAATACGTCCGAAAATAGCCGATGCTGCAGCCACAGGTACGCTTGAAAGATATACTTCGGACTCGGGATGCCCCATGCGTCCTACGAAATTGCGGTTGGTTGTTGAGACACAGCGCTCGCCTTTTGCAAGGATACCCATATGTCCGCCGAGGCAGGGTCCGCAGGTTGCTGCCGATACGACACAGTTTGAATCTGCAAAGATCTCAAGGAGACCTTCCTTAAGTGCTTCCTTCCAGACACGCTGGGAACCGGGCAGGATAATGCACCTGACTCCCTTTTTCACTTTTTTACCTTTAAAGATTTCTGCGGCAACGCGGAGATCCTCAAGACGTCCGTTTGTGCAGGAACCGATAACCACCTGATCGATGACAACTTCATCAAAAGTACCGACAGTTTTTGTGTTTTCCGGAAGATGCGGGAAAGATACGGTCATTGGCACCGTATCAAGGTCAATATCAAAGGTTCTCTCATAATCGGCGTCTGCATCAGCAGCAAATGCCGTGTATGACTGACTGGCAAAACGATCCGGTGCGAACTTTTCAATATAATCCAGGGTCTTCTGATCGACCGGGAAAATACCATTCTTTCCGCCGGCTTCAATCGCCATATTGCAGATTGTAAGGCGATCCGCCATGGTGAGCGTGTCAACACCGGGACCTGTAAACTCCATCGACTCATAAAGGGCGCCGTCAACGCCGATCATGCCGATGATATAAAGAATAAGATCTTTACTCGTGATGTTTTTGCGCAGCTTTCCGGTCAGGTTGAAGCGGATAGCTTCAGGGACGCGAAACCAGGTCTGTCCTGTTGCCATGGCGCAGGCCAGGTCTGTTGAACCGACACCCGTTGCAAAGGCTCCAAGTGCGCCGTATGTGCAGGTATGGGAGTCAGCACCTATGATTGCATCTCCGGGTGCCACAAGGCCGTTCTCAGGAAGGATAACGTGCTCAACGCCCATCAGAGGGTCGCCGATCTCATAATAATGTTCAATCCCCTGGGTTTTGGCAAATTCCCTTATTTTCTTACAGTTATCGGCCGATTTAATATCCTTGTTCGGTGTGAAATGATCCGGTACCAGGGCTACCTTGTTTTTGTCGAAAACGCCGCATGCACAGGTCTGTGCAAAAACATCAATGGCCGGCGGTGTAGTGACGTCATTTCCAAGTACAAGATCAAGTTTTGCCTCGATAAGCTGTCCGGGCTCAACGCTGTCCAGACCTGCGTGCTTAGCCAGAATCTTCTGTGTCATTGTCATTCCCATAGTAGTTCCTCCTATTATTAAAACAAGCTGCAAAATTTGTAATTTCAAAAATCCGGGTAAATGAATCGGTACGTCAATAAATTCGGGTCAGGCAGATAATAATTCTAAGTCGGCTGCAATAATCAGACGTTCCCCAGTCTCGCCAGCATAAGCGGGTATTCAAGTGAATCGACAAGCGCCTGATAGGAAGCCGTGATGATATCGGTTGATACGCCGACTGTCCGCCAGGTCCGGGTGCCGTTTGTGGTTTCAATCAGGACACGGACCCTTGAAGCTGTCGCATGCCGGTTCAGGACACGTACTTTATAATCCGACAGGCGGGTCTTCTTAAGTTCTGGATAAAAGACCTCCATGGCTTTTCGAAGTGATCTGTCAATAGCATTGATGGGACCGTCTCCTTCTTCTGCTGTTATCTCCACTTTACCGTCAACATGGATCTTTATAAAGGAAGTTGCCGACACTTCGCCTTCATGGGGATACTCAGAACTGACCGTGATACGTTCAAGATCGAAAAACGGCTTGTAAAGCCCGAGTTCCCTGCATACAAGAAGTTCCTGGGAGGCTTCTGCCCCCTCAAAACTGTATCCGTCATGTTCAAGCTGCTTGACTCTGCCAAGAACAAGTTCAACTTCAGGTGAAGATTTGTCAATGTCAGGCTTGATTTTATGGATCAGTTCAAGAATTGCTGCTTTTCCGGCAATTTCCGATACCAGGAACCGCCTTGAATTTCCCACAGCTTCCGGTGCGACATGCTCGAAAGTTGTCGTATTCTTTTTAATGGCATCAACATGCATTCCGGCTTTATGTGCAAATGCAGACACTCCGACAAAAGGTGCACTTCCGGGAAGGCTTACATTCTCAATATCGGCAATCTTTCTGGCGATCGGGGTGAGAAGGTTCATTTTATCGTTAGGAATACAGCTGATGCCATATTTGAGCTGAAGGTTCGGGATAATGGTGGACAGATTTGCATTACCGCAGCGTTCTCCGATACCGTTGAATGTACCCTGTACATGGGATGCTCCTGCCAGGACCGCTGTAAGCGTATTGGAAACGGCCACACCGGAATCATTGTGACAGTGAATGCCGACCTTGCAGCGGTCGGGATCGAGCAGTCCGACAACTTCTGAGACATGAGTGGTTACCTGTTCGGGCATTGTTGCACCGTTGGTATCACAAAGGCAAACGCACGAAGCGCCTGCATCCTGGGCTGCAACAAGACACGACTGGGCATATTCCCTGTTATCCTTAGCCGCTTCAAAATAATGTTCGGCATCGAAAATAACTTCTATGCCTCTCTGGGCAAAATAAGAAATCGTGTCCGTGATCATTTTTGCATTTTCTTCAGGCGTGCAGCGAAGAATTTCTCTGACTTCCATAGCCCACACTTTACCGAAAATGACTATTGTATCGGTACCGGCAGAAAGCAGTGACTGAATCTGAACATCTTCGTCGCAGGATTTATCTTTTCTCTTGGTGCTTCCAAAAGCACACAGCCTTGTTACTGTTCCTTTTTTATGCACAAAAGATCCAAAAAATTCCCTGTCCTTCGGATTACTGCCCGGATTGCCTGCTTCTACATATTTTACACCGATAGTGGAAAGCGCTTCAAATACGGCGAACTTATCATTTACAGAGAAAGAAATTCCCTCTGCCTGCGCGCCGTCGCGCAAAGTTGTGTCGAGTATATCGACGGATGTTGGTCTTTTCAGTACATTACCACTCATAGGGTCATTCCTTTCCTCACAATAGTGTTCGATGGGAATGGCCTGTCATATGTGTTGGAAAAGCCGGCCACCCTCGGTTGCTGTATATTGTATTCTCAGAATACTTGTATCCAGGCAAAGGTACAAGAACACGACTCTAATATTTTCTTACTGTTTTCTGCTATAATAGTCCCCGAAACCCAATTTGGAGGACAAAATGCCACTTTTAAGCGTTCAGCAGGTATCAAAAACCTATCACAGCCGAAAATTACTCGACCGCGTCTCATTTACGGTGGACGCAGGCGACCGCATGGCACTTGTTGGCAGCAACGGAGCAGGTAAAACCACGCTATTTCGTATGATGGAAGGAAAAGTTGCTCCTGATGAAGGCTGCATCATAAAGCACGCTCACGTCATCATCGGATACCTCTCCCAGAACCTGGAAGAGCAGGATGACAGTGGAAATGCACTTAAGAGCCGCGAAATAATTGAACTCGAAGATGAGATGGCCCAGCTTGAGCATCAGCTGTCTGACCCGACGCGCCAGGACATGACCTCACTTTTGGCCAGATATGCTAAAATAACCGCACGCTATGAGGCATGCGGGGGGTACGATTTTGAACAGAGGATGCGTGAAGTACTCGCCGGCCTTGGGCTGACTGCGGAAGACCTTTCCCGCCCCGTCACCTCCCTTTCGGGCGGAGAGCGCATGCGCGTTTCGCTTGCCCGGCTGATTGTGCAGCGCCCCGATCTCCTGCTGCTCGATGAGCCTACCAACCACCTCGATACCCAGGCAATGGAATGGCTCGAGGAATACCTGCAGAAATACAGCGGCGCAGTCCTTCTGATATCACATGACCGATATTTTATCGACCGTACGGCATCATCCGTAATCGAGCTCGATAACGGTCAGATTAAGTCTTATAAAGGGAATTATACAGCTTACTGCAAGCAGAAAGCCCAATTCATCAATGATCAGCGCCAGCTCGTTGCCCAGCTTGAAAAAGAAGTCGAACGGCAGGCAGGCGTCACACAGACTATGCTTTCACACAGGAAGATGTCAGCCTATCATGCCCGCGAAAAAGTCGTATCCAAGCTTTCCGACCGCTTGTCTGAAGAAAAGCAAAAGCTTGCAGGCGGCCCGATGAAGATGAGTTTCGCATTTGTACCGGAAAAACGAGACGGGGATCCGGACAAAATACTTCTGCAGACCAGAAACCTGACAAAGGCATATCCCGGCAGCGAGCCTCTTTTTGAAAACGTGTCATTCCACATTAAAGCATCCGACAAGTATGTCCTGGTTGGCCCCAACGGATGCGGCAAGACCACACTCCTCTCCGTACTTCTCGGTAGGGTTTCTGAATTTGACGGGGACGTACTTATCTCATCCCAGGCTGAATGCGGCTATATGGGTCAGTTTATACCTTTTACCGATGAGGAAAGAGAAGTTTTGGACGAACTTTTCGCACGTACGGAACTTACCGAAACACAGGCAAGAAACCTGCTCGCCCGCTTTGGTTTCAGGGAGATAGATGTCTACAAGAAAATCCGCGTACTCTCGGGCGGTGAACGGTCCCGTCTCTATCTTTGCTGCCTTCTCCAGGAAAGTCCGGACATCCTGTTCCTGGACGAACCGACTAACCACCTTGACATACAGTCGAGAGAAATCCTTGAAGGTGCCCTTGCGGAATATACAGGTGCAATCCTTGCTGTCAGCCACGACCGTTACTTTATCGACAAGTGCTCTAAGGGCGTTCTTGGATTCATCGACAGGCATGTACTGCCATTCGAGAATTTTTCACAGTACCGGGCAGCTGAAAAACAGGAAAGCATACGGCAGCAGCAGTCAAAAGCTTTTGTTCCGGTAAAAATCAAAATGCAGACTGAACAAATCCGTCTTCCGCAGGAGGAATCAAAAACATCCTCAAGAGGCACTAACCGTGCAAAAGAGCGCCGTGATATCGCGCTTCGAAAAGAACGGGTTCGGACGCTTGAAAAAGAAATTGAAGAGCTTGAGAATTTACAAAAACAAATGGAAGCCGCATTTTCCAAGGATACACGTCCCGAGGAATATGCAGAGTATGCATCCGTCACAGAAAAACTATCTTCCGCTTACGATGAATATATCAGTCTCTCAGAAGAGGAATAATCAATCTTATTATGCGAAAGTCGCATTGTAATACAGTACGCCTGTCTTCTCGCCGTTAGGCTGGGCAGACAGGATTTCTGATACTGTAGCAAAACGATAACCTTTGGCAATAAGCCCGTCAATCATCGCGGCAACAGAATCCACCGTAGCCGTATGAATATCATGGAGAAGAACGATATGACCGTTCGCGGCGTTATCTATTACGTGCTGTGAAATGAATTCAGGAGTCTGGTGTTCCTTAAGCCAGTCCTCAGGGCAGCTCTGCCAGGACCAGTTAACCACCGGAAGGTTCATTTCCGTTGAAATGGCAAGAACGGTATCATTACAGCCGCCCGTCGGAGGGCGCATAACAGTCGGATATGCGCCGGTTGCCGCAAAGACAGCGTCATTGGTTTTGGTAAGCTGGTCACGAATCTGATCAGCTGTAAGTTCTGTATAAATGGAATGATCATAGGAGTGGTTGCCTATTTCGTGTCCTTCATCGATCATACGCTTCAAAAGAGCAGGATCGGAATCAAGCGTTTCCTGTCCAAGGACAAAAAAAGTTGCATGAACACCCTTCTCTTTTAAGGTATCCAGGAGTTTCGGCGTAAGTGAAGCAGACGGTCCGTCATCAAAAGTAAGTGCTATTACAGGGTGCTCATTCGACGGCGGAAGATTTGCCAGTGAATTCGGGTCATTGCTGACCGGTGATACGGGTGTAGCAGAAACTGCCGGTGAAGGTGTTGCTGAAACAACGGCTGAGGATGCGGCACTTGTTCCCTGCACCGCAGCTGTCACTGATGCCGCGGCCGTGGTGGCAGCCGAAGAACCGGAAGGTTTCCTGTCACCGAAAAAAGTAAAGTATCCGAGAATGAATACAATGATTAGCAAAACTGCTGCAATTACCGATAATATTTGAATCTGCCGGTTCAGTGTTCTTGGCCGTGGATTCGGTAAGGCATATTCGTGTGCGGGAGATGTCCGTTCCATGTTGGAACGGTTCATATCACGGGATTCACGGGGGTGCTTATAACCGTCGCTGCCGAGAGGCTGCTGCATGCTTGCAGATGGCTGCGGCCTCCGCTGCATATCTGCCGAAGGCTTGGGTCTCTGCTGCAAATAGGGATCCGGCTGACTGCGTTGTACGGGAGGCTGCTGAGCATTGAATTGATCTGGCTGGAAAGGCGCCTGTCCGCTTGCAGGAAAATATCCGCCCGGCTGTCGGGAACCGGTATTATCGCTATTCATCTCAGGCTGTTCGTTGGGATCATTCCAAATTGACTTCCGGGGACCCGCAAGATCATCAAATGGAAAATCGTCATTTCCTCTTTTTTTCATATTTGTCTCCCAACTTTTGATTCATTCAGTATCAGCAGTAAAGTATTATGAATAACCCTGAAAAGGGACTGCATTCACGATCAGGGGAAAAATGCAGCACGCAAATGCAGAATAATTATATCATATATAGCCGAAGTACAACAAAAAAAGAGACGCCCCATGAATACACAGAGCGTCCCTGATTATGAATCGGGTAATTACCTGAAGAATCAAGCCTTGCCTTCGCAGCCAAGAACGGTATGAATCTTATGGGCAACCATTTCCTTAACCGCAGTACGTGCAGGTGCAAGATACTGGCGGGGATCGAAATGTGAAGGATTATCATTGAAATATTTGCGGATTGTTCCTGTCATTGCAAGACGGATATCGGAATCAATATTGATCTTGCAGACAGCCATACCGGCAGCCTGGCGAAGCATTTCTTCCGGGATACCGATTGCATCAGGCATATTGCCGCCATTTTCATTAATCATCTTAACGAACTCCGGAACGACTGAAGACGCACCGTGAAGAACGATCGGGAAACCGGGCAGACGCTTTTCGATTTCTTCGAGGATATCGAAGCGAAGCTGAGGCTGCTGGCCGGGCTTGAATTTGAAGGCACCATGGGATGTACCGATAGCAATTGCTAAAGAGTCGCAGCCTGTGCGCTTTACAAAATCTTCAACCTGTGCAGGGTCCGTATAGGATGCATTTTCGGCAGATACATTGACATCATCCTCAATACCGGCGAGCTGTCCGAGTTCAGCTTCTACGACAACGCCGTGCGCATGGGCATAGTCAACAACTTGCTTAGTAAGAGCAACGTTTCCTTCATAATCGTGGTGTGATCCGTCAATCATAACGGAAGTAAAACCGCCGTCGATGCAGCTCTTGCAGAGCTCAAACGTATCGCCGTGGTCAAGGTGCAGAGCGATCGGAAGATCGGTCTCAATGATAGCAGCCTCAACAAGCTTTACAAGGTAAGTGTGATTAGCGTACTTACGTGCGCCGGAAGAAACCTGAAGGATGAGCGGAGCATTGAGAGCCTTGCCTGCTTCGGTAATTCCCTGGATGATTTCCATGTTGTTGACGTTGAAAGCACCGATGGCATATCCGCCTTCATAAGCTTTCTTGAACATTTCAGTAGTTGTAACTAATGGCATAATAATTCACCCCTTTGAATGACGTATGTGCAAACCCGTTCGTCTGCACCTTTCCTATTGTATGATCGAAGTACCCTATTCGTCAATGTTTTTTGGCTTATCCGCGAGTGCTGAGTTAATAATTCTTGTCATTTCGTCCTCTTCACCTTCAGGTTTGTCTGAACCTTCGGGTTTGCCACGATATACATCCCTGATGTTTTCGGCCTCTGCTTTGAGCTGCTCAAAGTCCTCGATTCCTGCAAGTTCCTTCGATGTTGTCTGATAACAGGCCGAGTCACGGACATTGTCAAGAATCAGATACCTCACCGGTTTTTTGCTGCCGGCGGTATTCGCCATCGAGAGTAAGGTCTCTGCACGGTCCGGCATACCCTGCCTTGTATCAAAATCTTCGTAAGGAATGCGGATTTTTTGAAACTGATAACGCAGAACGACCTCTTTCTGCTCATAATCAAGTGCAACCCTGTATGCAGCAATCAGAAATGTCTGTACAAGTACAAGTACACATAAAGCAAAACAAATTACTGCAAATGCGGCCGGTAAAAGCCCGAATGAATCCGGAAGAAGGAAATAGACTGTCCCTGCCAAAAATGCAAGTCCCAAAACAACAGATACCGCACGTCGAAAAACGATTTTTGATTTGCTGGCCGGAAAACAGTGGACAACATCCTTTGGCAATGAGTCTGCGGATGCCCTGTAAAGCTCTGCGGTACTTTCGACTTCCCTGCTGTTGTTTTCCGGTGTCAGTTCAGGCATCGCAGAAATATATTCTTCTTCCATTTATCAGTCCCTCGCTCTCATCAGATTTTTTCCGGAACCGGTTTATGATTCCGTTTATATTATTATTTCAGCAGTTCCATACGTTCCAGGATGTTTTTGTACATTTCCTGATATCGCGCCTGTTTCTCGCGTTCTGCCAGAATTACTTTCTCCGGGGCTTTGCCAACGAATTCCTGATTCGAAAGCTTGCCTTCCACACGGTCGAGCTCTCTTTTAAGATTGTCTTTTTCCTTGTCAAGGCGCTCAAGTTCTTTTGCAATATCGATCAGGTCTTCAAGCGGAATATAAATCTCTCCGCCGCCGAATACAGCAGCTACTGCAGTTGACGGGATGCTGTCTTTGTTATCCCTCACCTCTAAGTCACTGACGCTTGCGAGGCGTTCAAGGAATCCCCTGCCGCTGATGAACATGTCAGCAACTGACGCGTCGCCGGTTACCAGAATGATGCTGGCCTTTCTTGAGGGTGCCACGCCCATATTTACACGGACATTACGGATAGCGCGGATTGCATCCATAAGCAGCACCATCTGCTGCTCCTGGGCGGGGAATTCATCGGCAGCATCCGGTTTTGGCCAGTCTGAAACCATGATTGAATCAGCACGTGAGCCTATAACCAGATAACTGTATACTTCTTCCGTCAGGAACGGCATGAACGGATGCAGGATCTGCATGGAACGGGCAAGAACATCATTCAGGATATACTGTGCTTCCAGGCGAGTCTCAGAGTCTTTGTCATAGAGGCGTGCCTTGGCAATCTCAATGTACCAGTCGCAGTACTCTTCCCACAGGAAACTGTATATCTTGGATACGGCAACGCCGAATTCAAAACGGTCGAGATTGGCAGTCACTTCAGTGATTACCGTATTCAGGCGGGAAAGAATCCATTTGTCTTCAATCGTGAACTTCGAGCGGTCAACATTTTCAAAAGAAAGGTCATCCTCACAATTCATAAGGACAAAGCGCATGGCATTCCAGATCTTATTTGTAAAATTGCGGCCGGACTCAATCTTCTCTTCCTGGAAACGCTGGTCATTACCGGGTGCGTTGCCTGTGACAAGGGCATAACGCAGGGAATCAGCACCATACTTGTCAACAAGGACAAGCGGATCAATACCATTGCCGAGGGATTTGCTCATTTTTCGTCCCTGTGCATCCCGGATAATACCGTGGATGAGCACATAGTCGAAAGGCGTTTTATCCATGCAGGCCAGTCCGGAAAAGATCATTCGTGCTACCCAGAAAAATATAATGTCATAACCGGTAACGAGAACACTGGTGGGATACCAGTAATCGAGCTCTTCAGTCTTTTCGGGCCAGCCGAGCGTAGAAAAAGGCCAGAGAGCAGACGAAAACCATGTATCAAGCGTATCCGGGTCCTGCGTCAGATGAGTACTGCCGCATTTTTGACATTTTTCGGGAGCAGGTGATGCAACTGTTATTTCGCCGCAGTCTTTGCAGTAATAGGCAGGAATTCTGTGTCCCCACCACAGCTGACGTGAAATACACCAGTCACGGATGTTCTCCATCCAGTTGAAGTATGTTTTGTCAAAACGCTCCGGAACAAATTTGGTATCGCCATTTCTGACAGCCTCTAGCGCCGGTTCTGCAAGAGGCTTCATACGAACGAACCACTGGAATGATACGCGCGGCTCAACTGTTGTCTTGCAGCGGTAGCAGGTTCCGACATTGTGCTTATGAGGTTCCGTTTTAAGGAGAAGTCCCTGTTCGACTAAATCGGCAACGATTCTTTTTCTCGCTTCATAGCGGTCGAGGCCTGCATATACACCTGCGTTCTGATTCATGTGAGCATCTTCGGTCATGACGGACACAACCGGAAGATTATGACGCAGCCCGACTTCAAAGTCGTTCGGGTCATGTGCCGGTGTGATCTTAACGACACCGGTTCCAAAATCTTTCTCGACATATGTATCCGCGACAATCGGAATTTCTTTCCAGACAAGCGGAAGAATAACCGTCTTTCCGATCAGGTGAGAGTAACGCTCATCTTCCGGATGGACCGCAACAGCCGTATCTCCAAGAAGCGTCTCAGGTCTTGTCGTAGCGAGAATAAGCTCTCCCGTACCGTCAGCAAGCGGATATTTAAGATGCCAGAAAAAACCATCCTGCTCCTCAAACTCAACTTCAGCATCTGAAATGGAAGTCAGGCAATGCGGGCACCAGTTAATGATTCTTTCACCGCGGTAGATCAACCCCTGGTTATAATAACGGATGAATACTTCGGTTACAGCGTCGGACAGACCTTCGTCCATCGTGAAGCGTTCTCTTTCCCAGTCGCAGGAAGACCCTAACCGTTTGAGCTGTTCGACGATCCGGCTGCCGTACTGTTCACGCCATTCCCATGCACGCAGAAGAAATTTCTCACGGCCGATGTCATCCTTGGTTATGCCTTCTTTTTTCATGGCTTCTACGATTTTTGCTTCTGTGGCGATAGCCGCATGATCCGTACCGGGAAGCCAAAGCGCGGCAAACCCCTGCATGCGCTTATAACGCGTCAGAATGTCCTGGAGTGTATTGTCGAGAGCGTGTCCCATATGAAGCTGCCCGGTAATATTCGGAGGAGGCATAACAATGCAAAAAGGCTTTTTATCCGGATCCGGGACAGCATGGAAATATCCCTTTCCCTGCCAGTCGGCATACATTCGTGCTTCTGCCTCAGCCGGCTCAAATGCCTTATTTATGTTGTCTACTCGTGCCATTCTTATACCCTCCAGGTCTTATTCACTGCAATATTTTATTATTATAAAACAAGTTCATCAGGAATTCTTGCCGCTGTCTTTTTCGCGTATCTCGACTCGGCGGATTTTCCCGCTGATTGTCTTTGGAAGCTCCTCGACATATTCGATGATTCTTGGATATTTGTAAGGTGCAGTCACGTGCTTTACATAATTCTGCAGTTCCTTTGTCAGTTCCGGGGAACCGGTGTAGCCTTTGCAGAGAACGACGGTAGCCTTGACGGCAAATCCGCGCTCCGGATCGGGAACACCCGTTACGGCGCACTCCATGACAGCTTTATGCTCCATAAGCGCACTCTCAACTTCAAAGGGGCCGATACGATATCCTGAGCTCTTGATAACATCATCCGTTCTGCCCACATACCAGAGGAATCCCATTTCGTCACGGTACGCCGTATCTCCGGTGTGATAAAGTCCGTCATGCCATGCGCGCTCGGTTGCCGCTTCATCCTGATAGTATCCGCAATACAGTCCAAGCGGCTTGCCGCCGACACCTGCATCCGTACGAATACAGATCTCCCCGGTAACACCGGATGCGATTTCTGTGCCATCCTCGTCGGCGATCACAATACTGTATCCAGGCGCAGACAGGCCCATCGAGCCTAATCGGGGCTGCATCCACGGGAAAAGAGTCGAGCACACAAGCGTCGTCTCTGTCTGCCCAAAACCCTCAAAAACCTTAAGTCCGGTGTTTTTCAGCCACTGGCTGTACACTTCCGGGTTCAGAGCCTCGCCGGCAGTTGTGCAGTGACGCAGGGATGACATGTTATAAGGTGAAAAATCTTCCTTAATCATGAAGCGGTACATGGTTGGCGGTGCACAGAATGTTGTTATCCTATACTTTGAAATTTTCTCCAAAATATCCGCGGCTTGGAATTTCTCGAAATCATATGTGAAAACAGCCGTTTCACCGAGCCACTGACCATACATTTTACCCCAGAGGGATTTAAGCCAGCCAGTATCGGAAATCGTAAAGTGAATGCCGCCGTCTTCGACGCGATGCCAGAATACACCGGTCATCAGATGGCCGAGGGGATATGAAAAATCATGCAGAACCATTTTGGGATACCCTGTGGTCCCGGATGAAAAAGACATGATCATCGGATCAGTAACTTTTGTGTCTGCATATCCGCAAGGTCTTGCCCAGACATCGCTCTGCGCTTCGAGTGCTGTATCAAAGTCAATCCAGCCGGGTACTTTTTTGCCGCGTGTGACAGCACGGATCTGAAGTGTCTCATATTCTCCGAGCGCTTCATCAACATGTTCCGTACAGTCAGAATCGCCCGTCATGACGAGCATCTTAATCTTGCCGGCATTCATCCGGTAAATATAATCCTTCGCCATCAGAAGATGAGTTGCCTGCACAGCGATCGCCCCGATTTTATGGAGGCCCATCATACAGTACCAGAATTCATACCCGCGTTTCAGAACGAGCATGACCAGATCGCCCTTTTTGATACCCTGGGAAGTAAAGAAATTCGCCGCTTTATTGGATAGTCTGGACATTTCACCAAAAGTAAAACGTCTCTCGTTTCCTTCATTTGAGACCCAAAACATGCAGAGCTTATCCGGAGAACGCTCGGCAAGAACATCGAGAACATCATATGCAAAGTTAAATGAATCCGGGTATGTAACTTTATAATTTTTCTGCAGATCCTCGAGGGTCGCAAAATTATCCCTGTGTCTTCCGATAAACTGTTCATATATTGGCATATTACTTCTCCTTCTTGATGACAACCGCTAAAAACTTGCAGGGTTTGCCCAAATCAGCTTTCATGGCGTGCGGAATTCCTGAATCAAAATAAATACTGTCACCTTCGGATAATTCATATGAAATTTCCCCGATATAGAAGATCATCTGCCCTTCAACAACATAATTAAACTCTTGTCCGTCATGCGCGTGCAGAACAGGCACAGCGTTGTCCTTAGGTTCAACCGTGACCATAAACGGCTCTGCCATTTTGTGACGGAATGTAAAGGCCAGGTGTTTGTAATCATAATTAGCTCTGCGGCGAACCTCAAACCCACCGCCTTTTTTTACCATGCTGCATGTTGAAAGCTTGGGGGAATCACCGCTCATAAGGTCGAGTACATCCACACCAAGCGCATTGGCTGCATTATACAAAAATGAAAACGAGAAATCTTTCTCTCCCTTTTCATAGGAAATGTAATCTTCCAGACTTGTCTCACACTTCTCGGCCATCGTTTCCTGTGTTAATTCTTCAATTTCGCGCAGCGCTTTAATTCGCTCGCCCATTTCCTGCAGTTGATCTGTCATAAGCCTACCTCCTGCCAATTTTAAAATATACTGCATTTTGCATGACTCTAATAATAGGTAAGCGGGGAAAGCCTGTCAACCGAACAAGAGCAATCCGCATGCTTTATACCTTTTTTGGATCATAAAAACACCTGTTTTGTATCATTTAAAAGTAGGATTTAACAGTTCTTTCATATTACTGCTGCTAAAAAAATACTCCCTCTGCTTTTCAGCGGAGAGAGCAGGAAATCCGGATGGTCAATTTATTCTCGAATTCCGATATGATGTCACTGCAGGAATTCAGATTTCATAGTCGATGGAAGCCCTCAGGCTGATTACCGTTGCAACAAAGCGGCCAAACTTCACGTGCTCGGGGTGAATGACATAGGCCTGAAGATCCTCCAGACTGTCAAAAGTTGAGATCAGTGCAACATCCAGATTTTTATCGGTGGGGTTGATATTGCGAACAACGGAAAGACTCTTAATCTGGGGAATGAGCGCAGGAAGTTCGTTAAGTCCGTCCCTAATCAGTTCAAAATTCTCGTCCTTGTCCTTACCGTTGGCCTCTTCAAAAAGTTTCCATAATACTACGTGCTGAATCATGCTGTGCCTCCTCATTTCTTTTTGTGTTCATCTATCAGGGCTAATGCACCGTACAGTATTGCATCATCGTTCAGTTCAGACCTGGCAAATTTGACGGAACTTCGAATCGAAGGCAAACAATATGCATCAATCTGATCCACGATTTTCTCAAGGAACACATCCCCGAGTGCCTCCATAACGCCTCCGCCAAATACGATCATCTGCGGGCTGAAGATGTTGACAAGCGATCCGCTGGCTACTGCAAGATAATGGCATGCACGGTCGATCGCTTCAAGCATGACATCATCATCGGCCTCGTAGGCAGCCTTCATAATCTTACTTTTAAAAACACCGTCTGAGATGGCGTCCTCCATCATCGTACTGCGTCCGCGCTGTATCTGCTGACGGATATAATCCGTCATTCCGAGCTTGCTCGAAAACGCCTCCAGGCAGCCTCTCTGCCCGCAATTGCAGCGGGGTCCCTCGGTGTTGAGGATCATATGTCCCAATTCGGCACCCTTGCAGTCATGTCCGGTGTAAAGCTTCCCGTCGAGGATCAGTCCGCCGCCCATGCCGGTTCCGATAAACAAACCGACAACCTGAGTCAGGCCTTTGGCTGCACCGTACTTCCATTCACCGAAAACACCTATATTCACATCATTTCCGATATAGAAGGGCGTATGGAACCGTTCTTCAAGAATTCGCTTAATCTCATAATTCTGCCACGGAAGGTTAGGAGCAAAAAGCACAACGCCCGTATCCTGGTTAATAACGCCCGGGGCACCGGCAGAAATCGCACTCACTTCATCAAGTGTAATACCATAGCCCGTCAGAAGTTCATCAACGACACTGGCAATGGTATCTTCCACATTTTGGATGCCTTCCCTGGCCTTTGTCTTTTTTTTAAGCCGAAAAACAATTTCCCTCTTCTCATCAAATATAGCACCGAGAACCTTCGTGCCTCCGATATCAAGGCATACAGAATATTTTCCCATGTCAATCCTCCCTGCTGGCTTTCAGCTTATCATATAAGTCGTAAAGCTTCTGAACTCCATTTTCCAGATGATAATAGTGAAATATGTAAGGAACCAGCAATACCAGAAATAAGACAAACAGGGCAATGACAGGCCAAAAGTACGTGACAAGAAAAAGGGCCATACTGGCAAAAGTAAGTGCAGCAAATAAGAGAGTTACGAGCAGGTGTATGAGACGTTCGTGCTGAAAAAAGAGAATCCACTCCCAAAGGGAGCAGATCTCCTTGTCCAAAAGCTCTTTTGCAATAATTTCTCCCGCAGAAGATTTCTCCAAAAGCCCCTTGATATATGTAATTTTCTGAGTGAGCCGGTCTGCCATCCGGATATTCTCCAATCTCCGCCGGATACCTTACGGTACGGCAGTCAGGGGAAGCAGCGCAGCATATCACCTGACAGTCAGGCTCCGATATCCTCAGGTGTTGTGCGGGTACGCTTCTTACTCTTGCTGCCGATAACGAGTTCCGGCGGCTTTCTGTCGACAACGCTTTCCTTAGTGATTATACACTTTTCGATATCCTTCCTCGAAGGAATCTCATACATGATGTCCAGCATGATTTCTTCAAGAATGGCACGCAGGCCTCTTGCACCCGTGTTGCGCTCGATGGACTGTGCAGCTATTGCCTCAACAGCCTCATCCGTAAACTCGAGTTCAACGCCGTCCATGTTGAGAATCTTCCAGTACTGCTTCAGAAGAGCATTCTTAGGCTCTCTGAGGACGCGGACCATGGCTTCCTTGTTGAGGCCTTCAAGTGTGACGGAAACCGGCACACGACCGACAAATTCGGGAATGAGGCCAAATTTGAGAAGATCCTGCGGCATGAGGTATTTGAGAAGCTCGCCGTTCTTTCTGTCCTTCTTGGTATGAACATCCGCACCGAAGCCAAAAGACTTCTGTCCGACACGATCCTCGATAATTTTTTCAAGGCCGTCAAAGGCACCACCGCAGATAAAGAGAATGTTGGTCGTATCTATCTGGATAAATTCCTGATGAGGATGCTTTCTTCCTCCCTGGGGCGGAACATTGGCAACCGTACTCTCAAGAATTTTCAGGAGAGCCTGCTGTACGCCTTCTCCGCTGACATCCCTTGTAATGGACGGGTTCTCAGATTTTCTGGTTATCTTGTCAATCTCATCAATATAGATGATTCCGCGCTGAGCCTGCTCAATGTCAAAGTCGGCATTCTGCAGAAGCTTGAGAAGAATATTCTCAACGTCTTCTCCGACATAACCGGCCTCAGTCAGTGCAGTTGCATCTGCAACGGCAAAAGGCACATGAAGGACCTTCGCGAGTGTCTGGGCAAGAAGCGTCTTGCCGCAGCCGGTCGGTCCGATCATAAGGATATTGCTTTTGGTCAGCTCGATGTCATCATTTTTAGCCTGTTTTGAAAAAACGCGTTTGTAGTGATTGTAGACTGCGACGGATAAAGCTTTTTTTGCGTGTTCCTGACCGATAACATACTGGTCGAGAGAATTTTTAAGTTCTGCCGGAGTCGGCACATGATCCATCTTAATATCTTTGCGGCCGGGTGTGACGAAATCATCATCCTCCGCCAGAAGTGAGTCACACAGATTAATGCACTCATTGCAAATATATACGGAAGGACCTGCGAAAAGTCTTGCAACTTCATGCTCGGTCTTCCCGCAAAAAGAACACCTTACAATAGGCGGTTTACTGTCAGTCGATTTAAGTCTTTTGTCCTGCTTGTTTTTATCATCATTTTCTGTCATAGAAATCTCCTTGCTTTTTCAGATACAACAAACGAGGCTTCAAAGTGAAGCCTCGCAGATTGCCTGCTACTAACATGGTAACCGAAGTAGCGGTCGGGTTCAATCATGTAATACTAACAATTTATTAAGAGTTGGTTTCAGACTCGTCCTCATCACCGTGTTCGTGATCATGGAAGTCAACCTTAACAGCTGCGGCAGTGATCAGATCAACCGCCTTCTGGGATACGATGCTTTCACGGAGGAAGGCATCATTACCGCCAAGTCTCGAGAGGAGTTCATCCTTCTTCATGTTATACTGTGCAGCCATCTTTTCAGCTTCTGCATCAACATCTTCATCCGTTGCTTCTATCTTCTCCGCCTTGGCAATTGCCTCAATAACAAGATTGCTCTTTACACGTACCTTTGCAACCGGTGCAAGGCCTGCACGGAAATCTTCCATCGTCTGACCGACATACTGCAGGTACTGCTCAAGCTCAATGCCCTGATACTTCATGCGCATAGCCTGCTCATCCGCAAGCTGGTCAACTTCGGTATCGACCATGCAGTCAGGAACATTGACTTCTGCATTGTCACATGCAACTTTTACTACTGCATTCTGGAAATCAGCAACGGCATGATTCTTTGCCTGCTCCTGCTTCTTGGCGAGAATGTCAGCCTTATATTCTTCAAGAGTGTCAAATTCACTGACATCCTTGGCAAATTCATCATCAAGCTCTGGAAGTTCGCGTGTTTTGATTCCAAGGATCTTAATCTGGAAAGTAACTTCCTGACCCTTTAAATCTTCACTGTGGTACTCTTCCGGGAATGTCACTGTGATAGGGAACTCCTCATCAGCAGAATGTCCGATCAGCTGCTCCTCAAATCCGGGGATAAAGCTGTTTGAACCGATCTTGAGATCATATCCGTCAGCTTTGCCGCCTTCAAAAGCTACACCCTTATGGAAGCCTTCATAGTTGATCGTAACTGTGTCGCCGTCAGCAGCCGGACGATCCTCAACGGGAACAAGTCTGGAGTTGCGCTCAAGTACACGGTCAAGTTCTTTCTGGACATCTTCTTCAGAAGCGTCATGGAAATGAAAAGGAGCTTCCACGCCGAGATAAGCGCCAAGCTTTACTTCAGGCTTCTCTGTGACGGTAATGGTAAACTTAAGTCCTTTGTCAGCACCGATATCGAGAATATCAAGATCAGGCTTTGAAACAACTTTAAGGTTATGCTCTTTGATTGCTGCTGCATAAGCCGGGTTTACTGCAAAATCGATGGCATCATCATAGAAAACACCTTCGCCGTAATACTGCTTTACCATGTGATAAGGAGCTTTGCCTTTGCGGAAGCCGGGAATCTGAAAACGGTTTTTATTTTTCTGGTAAGACTGTTGAATTGCTGCCGCAAAATCTTCCTTTGATACGTCAATGGTCAAAACAACCACATTATTCTCTTTTTTCTCCATTAAAGAAGCCATAATTATTCCTCCAAATTGCATTCCGCACTAAATTTACCGAATAGTGATTGTAACATAGAGTGCTGCAGGCCGCAACCCTATTCGCTGCTTCTGTTCACTACTTTGATCTGTAATCCTTCCATGACATCGAGCGTCTTTTCATTCAGAACCGGGTCAAAGCTCGCCGTGCATGCAGCATCAACAATAATCTGTGCCTCCGGGAGGGCTGTCTTGGCGAGTATGGCATTCGATATGACACATATGTTGCTGACAAGCCCGACAAGTTCGATGCTTTTAAAAGTGTCTGCCTGCAGGAAAGAAAAAAGAAGATCAGACCCGAATGTACCCTTCTCGAATTTTCTGCATCCTTCAGAAAGTCTCTGAACGCGACCGTAAAGGTCATGGCCATAAGTCCCTCTAATACAGTGCATTACAGGAAGGTTTCTTCCCTCCTGCGTTTTATCATAGTCCTGCTCATGTGTATCAAGCGTAAAAACAACCTGCTGCCCGTCAGCTTTATATGCCGTAATTTTTTCACAGATTTTATCATGAAGACCAACGGCCATCGGGAAACCAAGGCTTCCATCTACAAAGTCATTTTGATAGTCCACGACGATGAGTAATTTATTCATAATGTCCTCCTGATCTTTTCCGGTATTTGCGGGACACATCACGTTTCTATGTGCTTTACAGAAACAATTATAATCCCAAAATCCATCTTATCCAGATATTTCCCATTTGAATATTCCATCCTGATCGTACGGTGAAGTTACCGGCATCACCTGTCTGACTGCGTCATACAGACAAAAAATATTCTATGGGAAGCGTATACCTATTACGTGAATTATGAAATAATTGGAATTGACTGTTGCGTGAAGGAGATTTACATGACAATTGGAGGACTCGATATCGGCACAACCGGATGCAAACTATCTGTATATGATGCAGACGGCCGGTTTATAACAGAGGCACACAGCGAATATAATGCTACCCGGGTAAACGGCGAGCACGAACTTGATGCTGAAAGTGTCTGGGACAGCGTATGTACCGTAATCAGGGAAGTATCTTCAAAGGCAGGCAACATCGGAAGCATCGGTGTTACCTCATTTGGCGAGAGTTTTGTAATGCTTGATGATAACGATAAAGTGCTTTTCCCTTCTATGCTCTATACTGACCCCAGGGGAAGTAAGCAGTGCAGTGACCTTTGCAGATTGATCGGGGATAAAGAACTCGGTGAAATTGTCGGGCTGACTCCTCATCAGATGTTCAGTCTGCCTAAGCTCATGTGGATACGGGAACACCATAACGAACTTTATAAAAAGGCCAGGCGTGTCCTGCTTATGCAGGATTTTACCGTATACCGCCTGACAGGAACCGCGCAGATTGATTACTCTATTGCATCCCGTACAATGGCTTTCGATATTCGCAGGCGCACCTGGAGCAAAGAAATATTCGATGCAGCACAAATTGATGTTTCGCTCTTCTCCGCTCCGGTTCCGTCGGGAACGCCTGCCGGAAAAATCGGAAGTGACCTTGCCCTTTCACTTGGCCTCTCTTCTGACGTACTTGTTGTATCCTGTTGTCATGACCAGGTTGCAGCCGCGATAGGAGCCGGCGTTTTCCATGAGGGCGAGGCTATTGTCGGTACAGGAACGACCGAATGCATAACACCGGTTTTTGATTCGATTCCGGATATGCAGATTCTTCGCGAGGGAAATTATGCCGTTGTTCCTCATGCAATCGCTGATAAATATGTCTCATATGCCTTCTGTTTTACTGGGGGCGCCCTTCTTCAGTGGTTCAAAAACCAGTTTGTACGCCTTGGCAGCGAACTTTCAGGCAATCCAGATATAAATGTCTATCAGATGCTTGATGAGCAGGTTACATCCGGACCTACCGGCATCCTTGTACTCCCCCATTTCGCCGGCGGTGCAACCCCGTATCTCGACAGCGGTTCAAAAGGAGCCATCATCGGCTTAACGCTGGAACACACATCGGCAGATATTTACAAAGCACTTATGGAAGGCGTAAGCTATGAAATGCTTCTCAATATCGAAAAGCTGCGGCAGGCAGGTATCCGGTTCAAAATGCTCCGGGCTGTAGGCGGCGGGGCGAAAAGCCGCGTATGGCTGCAGCTGAAGGCTGATATATTCGGTCTTCCGATCGTTTCTCTCGGAGCAAGTGAGGCCGGAACAATTGGAAGTATTATGCTGACAGGAATTTCTTCAGGTGCATTTTCAAATCTTGAAGACGCTTCAGCAAAGCTGATTCATGAGCAAGGTACATATTATCCTGACATGAAAAATCATGCTGCGTATATGGTCCTTTTTGAAAAATACTTAAGTGTCTATCGGGCTGTTCGTCCGTTGATTCCACAATAAAATGCGCAGGCAAATGGAGGTACAAAATGAGTATTCACAAGTATGTCGGTCACCCGTCTCAACTCTACGGCGTTGAAGAACATCGGCTTATCGGCGGCAAAGGAGACGGTCTTCGTCTCTTTGAAGTCAAAAACGCCGCAGGTCTCGCACTTACCGTCGTCGCAGACCGATGCGCGGACATCTACCGCATTTCTCTCAAAGGCGACAATCTTGGATTCTTTTCTCCAGTCGGTTATGTCGCTCCCACCTACTATGACGACAGAGAACTGGGATTTCTTAAAAGCTTTACAGCCGGCTTCCTGACAACCTGCGGTCTTACCGCTGTCGGATCACCATCCGTTGATGAAGGACAGGCTTTCGGACTTCATGGCGATATCGGCAATACACCTGCCGAGAACATTTACTACACAATTGATAAGGAATTTATACGGGTACATGCCACAATCAATGCGTCGGGCATTTTCAAGGAGAAGCTGGTACTGCAGCGTGAGATTCGAGTCTCCATTTTCGAGAATAAAATGACGCTGACGGATACCATACTAAATAACGGGGATACCGTGTCTCCCCTGATGTATCTCTATCATATTAATTTCGGATATCCCCTTCTTGATGAAAACAGCCTGCTGCATGTTTCTTCAACGAGTGTCGTTCCTAGAAATGCGCGTGCTGCGGAAGATCTGGATACATGGCACAAGGTACTTAGCCCGCAGAAAAATTTTGTCGAGCAGTGCTACTATCACAGTTTCGGTGACAGTGACAAGGTCAGTGCCGGTATTTTCAGTCCGTCGATCAACAAGGGGCTGTCCATGCACTTTGATCCGAAATCCCTGGATTCTCTCCTGGAATGGAAAATGATGGGCGAGCGTGATTACGTTCTCGGCCTCGAACCCGGCAATTGTTTTGCTGACGGGCGTGAAGCCGTCAGGAAGCAGGGAAAGCTGAAATTTATCAGCCCCGAACAGGAGATCACCTATTCCATTGACTTCGACTTTGTTGATAACCGTGAAGATTTCGATAAAAACTGCTTATGAGCCGTTTTACACCTTTTTCTTTACCGGAAACTTTACAGCTTGGCTGTGCAACCGCCGCCGCTCAAATAGAAGGCGGCGATAAAAATAATTCCTGGTATGCGTGGGCTCAGGTCGCGGGACGTATAAAAGACGGTTCCTCACCCATTCGTGCAAATCATCACTGGGAATTATACAGGGATGACTTGCGCCTCATGTCAGAACTCGGGATTAAGCATTACCGGTTCGGTATTGAATGGAGCAGGATCGAGCCATCTGAAGGTGTATTTGATGATTCTGCAATGGAACATTACCGTGCAGAAATTGCGCTTATGATCGATTTGGGAATCAGGCCGCTTGTGACGCTTCACCATTTTTCAAACCCGCTGTGGTTTGAAGAATCGGGAGCATTTGAGACAAAGAAATGCATCCCTCTTTTTCGAAGATATGTTCAATACGCAGTCAGCCACCTGCAGGATCTGTGCACAGACTTTGTGACAATAAATGAACCCAACATCTATGCCACAAACGGATACGTTTACGGGACCTGGCCGCCCGGGAAAAAATCCATATCTGCAGCAATGAAAGTTATGGGAAACCTTGCTCTCTGTCACATCCATGCCTATAAGGACATTCATGCAATCTTCGGAGAAAGGGATATCCGAGTCGGTTTCGCCAATCATCTCCGCGTGTTTGTTCCTTACGGAAAAAATCCCCTATACACTCTGCAGGCCCGTATTCTTGCGTATTTGTTCCAGGATGCCATTACCAAAGCAATGGCGACCGGGAAATTCTCGTTCCCGATCGGAATTGGAACTCCGCTTGGCAGCGGACGGTATTACGATTACATCGGAATTAACTATTATTCCCGTAGCGCCATACGCAATTTTGCGGAAAAAGTCCTTCCGAATCGTCCGCTGAACGACCTTGGATGGGATATCTATCCGGAAGGACTTTCGATTCTATGCAAAGAGCAATATATGAAATACCATGCGCCGATATGGATTACGGAAAACGGAACATGTGATAAAAACGACCGTTTCCGCACCGCGTATATTTATGACCATCTGAGGCAGATTACGGATGAAAATCTTCCTGTCGAACGATACTACCATTGGACATTCATGGATAATTTTGAATGGGCGGAAGGGGAAATAGCGCCGTTCGGGCTGATTCAGTGTAATTTTGATACGCAGGAGCGCACGATTCGCCAGAGCGGCAGATTCTACAGAGATCTGATTCAAAACAGAAGAGTCAGTCCGGAGATGATCCGGCGTTATTTGGATAACAGTTCTGATGTGAATACCTGATATGTGCTTCCGTCAGTTTCAAACGTGACTGTACCTTCATCATCTGTCCTGTAAAAAGGAATATTACTGTCCGTCAGTCTTGAGATCACTGCATTGGATGGCTGTCCAAACTTGTTCTCCCCAACGCTGATAACGGCAGCTGATGGAGTTACCGCCTGAAGAAACGGTATGGAGACGGCATTTCTGTTGCCGTGATGGCCCACAAGAAGGACATCGCTGTTCAGATTTGTCCCCGAATGAAGAAGCTGCTGTTCGATAAATGATTCTGCGTCAGCCATCATCAGGAACGAGACGTCACCTGCCACAACCCGGAGAATAATGGAATAATCGTTTAACGCTTCATAATCACCTGAGTCATCAGAAAGTACGGTTACCGAATACCCTTCACCCGACATGAGAACTTCTCCCTTTTCGGGGTTGTGGATAACCAGTCCGTAGTCATCGATATCCTTATTTATTCCTTCGTATCTCTCGGGATCAATCAGAAGATTTACAGGAGCAGCCGGAAAAACAATGTCTTTAACTGTACAGGCACTAAGAACTGCCGATACATTCCCGGCATGGTCACCATGCTGATGTGTAATGACCATACAATCAACTGTCTCAATATTTCTTTGCTTCAAATATGACAGCATGTTCTTCCTGCTCGAGGGCGGCCCGGAATCGACAATCATCGTTTTCCCGTCAGGGAAACGAATTAAGGCTGCGCTTCCCTGACCCACGTCAAGAATGTCAACAGTGGTTAATAAAGAACTCGCCTCTACAGGCGCTGCTCCTGAAAATGATTTTTGGAAAACGGACGGCAGAACACGAGGCGACAATGAATAAACACTGAAAAACACGCAGAAGACGGCAAATAATGCAAAAAATGCATATACCTTATGAAAAGACCCGGGTCTATATGATCTACGTTTGGGAACACTCCATACGCTCATAATTTGCCCCTTTTCTTTTATTGTATCTCATTTTTACAGGGGCTGCCAGATAAATGTTGGACAATCAAAACAAAATTATTTGCCTGATCGGACAAAATATTCGCGCAGGACTGAAACGACAAAATCATGGTCATCTTTCTGCGGGAGTCCTGATACAGTGATTGTTCCAACAACACCGACACCTTCAACGATTAGCGGAAAAGCGCCTCCGTGAGGAGCGTATTCAAACTCGGAAAGAAGCATGCTCTTCTCAATTGTCGTATTTTGCTGCTTAAGCAGGCAGTTTATATAATATGAACTGTGGAAGACCCTTCCGACCAGGCGATTCTTGCGCTTAATCCATTCGTCATTGTCGACTGTCGATCCGGGCATTGCATAATGAAACAGCTGCTGATTGCTGCGGCAGATATCAATTGTAATGGCAAGCGAGCGGTTCTTAGCAGAATCTACCAGCAGGCTCCCGAGTTCCCATGCATCTTCGTTGGTAAATGCCAGAAACTGCAATTCCTTTTCCTGATCTAATATTTGCTGCAATTCAGTCTGATATACATCCATATATTCATCTCCTCTGAAGGATTTATGACTTCGGAAATCCATATACATATTATAGACCTGACAGTTATGAAAAAAATACAAATATTATCCATGAAGATTCAATTATTCTTTCCTGCTGCCTGTTCATTGCAAGGTAAAGGGCCTCCCTTTCGGGAAGCCCTTTTGTATTGTGTCAATTAACGTAGATTTACTTTTTTAATTTTCGGTCTTTTTCCGGTTGAGAACATATACTATGCTAACAGCTCCAAAAGCTGCCAGTAGAGCTACGCCCAGAGCTAAAGTTACGGGAGAATCAGATTCACCTGTTTTGGTAACGCCTAAGACCGAAGGCTTTGTCGGGTCAGCAGATGTTGTCTGACTTGTCACTCCAAGAACAGAAGGCTGCGTTGATGCAGAGGCTGTAGACTCAGTTGCTGCTGTTGATTCTGTAGCTGCTGTCGTCTCTGTTGCTGCCGTTGTCTCTGTAGCTGCTGTCGTCTCTGTTGCTGCCGTTGTCTCTGTAGCTGCTGTCGTCTCTGTTGCTGCGGTTGTCTCTGTAGCTGCGGTTGTCTCGGATACTGCTGTCGTTTCTGTAGCTGCTGTCGTCTCTGTTGTCGGAGGAGGCGGCGGAGGCGGAAGCGATACTGATACGAGTCCGTAATGTGAGATATCAGGGATATTGTCTCCATCATTTACAGGTGACTGTAAACCGCTTGCTGAAGCTGCCGCAGGGTCAAAGGTGTATACCCTGTATCCGTCACCGCCTTTAACATAAAGGCTGTTCACCAACACATTTGTTGCCGTAAACGAAACGAATTTATTATCTGTTATTGTAAAGACGATGTAACGATCCGTTGGCTCCATGCTTACTGACAAATCTTCGTTGAAATAAACTGTATTATCTACAAAACCTTCAACTTTATAGATCCCGCTATAGTTGCCGCTGTAATCCACGTAACTAACTGCAGGGGCATCAACTGCCATAACAACATAAGAGCTAAATACTACGACAGCTGTTAATATCGATAGAAGAACCAAATATTGGCTTTTTGTATGTGTGTTTTTCATAAATTTATCCTCATATTATTGTCTAGGTGAATATGCGTTATGTTCATTCACAGTTAATGCTGATCTGCTGTGAAGTTTGTACGGTTCAATTGTTTGCTTATTTAGTCTGTTATATTTTCTTTATTGTTTTTATTGTTTATTTGTAATCGTTTCAACTAACTACATTATATACACGTATTTTGAGGATTGCAACAGTTCCGATAGAAATATTCGGATTTATTTTAATCAAATAATTGAACAAATTAATGCAATTTTTTTCGGCACGCGAAAACAGACGTACGGCCATTACGGTCAGACACGCCTGCATGAAAAATATTCCTTAGACAATGAATTCGGTTACAGTAAGCCTTTTCCAGAGTCAGTTACTTCAAAAAGCCTCGGCGGAAAAGGTTCAAACAGTGTCTGCCCTTTCAGGTAAGGTTCATCGAAGCGAATTACCCAGGATTTAAGAATACTTAACAATACAGAAAGAGGGACACGCTTCTCGTTATATAATTCCAGGTTCTCAAGGAAAAAGGCTTTTTCATCACTGTTCAGATATTTTTTGAAATATCCAAACACATGTAAAAGTACATTCACATTTCTTGAAATAGACGGCGGCTGCTCAAGTGATTTAACGAGCAGGTCTTCGTAAGCTTTCACTACATCAGAGAAAACAAGTCCTTCATGGTTGGCAGCAACTTTTCCCAAAGCTGCAAGATATCTTTGGCTGAAAGACATCAGCAGGTATTTATTGTCCGAGTGAAATTTGATAAGGGCAGACATCTTATCTGTAGCTTTGACTTTTTTGAAGTTCCGAAGCATAAAGATGCGGATCATAAAATTTTCCCTGATATTGAAATTAAGCAGGCGCCCTTCATTCTCGAGCGGGACATGCGGAAACATGAGTTCTACCGAACGGCCGAATAATCCTGTCGTCCTCGCGGGCAGGGCCTGTGACTTTCCTGTGCCAAGATATACCTTCACATCATTGATGCCGCAGGACGGTGAGCGGTGCTTCAGGATAAATCCATCGATGTCATTTTCGTCAAGCGTGTTTAGAAAAGCCTTTGAAAAATCCAGCATCTCATCGGTCTTGTCTGTTCCGTTTTTGGAAAAGACAAGTCTGTCCTCTCCCTGCTCATTCCGGATGATCCGGAGAGCCTCTCTTGGGACAGGAAGTCCGATCTCCATCTCCGGGCATACGGATACATATTCAACAAAGGGGGCCAGGCTGTCAACGAGATCGCTGTTGATCATCGTTCCGTCGTATCTGCAGTTAACATGTCCGAGACATTTACTGATAACGATTCTAGGCTTGTCGAATGTCCTCATACCTTTTATCCCTCCGCAGTTTTTCAATATCTGATCGAAAACTCTTTTTCTTCCGGATTAAGATCAATCCTTTTCATGTCGAACCGGCTGATTGAAGAATAGCCATTTCCTTCGCGGATGATTTTCAAAAAAACTGCAATCCGGTCTTTGGGACCCTGGACTTCTACATGAACGGTTCCATCACTGAGATTGCGGACGAACCCTGTAACGTGGCTGCCCTGTGCAGACTTACGGGCAAAATACCGAAAACCTACTCCCTGAACCCGTCCTTCGAAAATAATAGAATACCTGATCATTTGAGGCACCTCTAAACGAAGTTCTTTCTTATCGCTTATGAACGTGTGTCCATACGTCCTTTATATCATCAATGACGATGTCCGCACCTGCAGCAAGCAGTTCTTCGGCGGTATGTGCCGAGGTTAATCCAATACAGGTCATCCCCGCAGCTTTTCCTGCCTGGATGCCGCTCACGGCGTCTTCGACAACAAAGCATTGGGATGGTTCGATTCCACATCGGCCGGCAGCCAGAAGATAGATGTCCGGGAAAGGTTTTTTGCGTTCAATGTCACTTCCTGTAATGACTACGTCAAAAGTATCTGCCGGCATGTCAAGTATGGACATATTTGTAGATACTTTGATCATTTCCGCACTGCTGGCAACAGCTATCCGGCAGCCCGCTTCTTTGAGGCGAATAAGCAGTTCCCTTGTACCGGGGAATGGCCGGACAAATTGCGATGCTAATTCATGATATTTCTCATATACATGGTTTTTGATCGCATCACTGTATTCAACACCGTATTTTGCCGTCACGCCTCCAAGATACATGTCCTCACCCATACCGATGAAGGGCTTAAAATCATCCGGAGTTGCCGGTGCCCCAAAATCGTGAAGTGCTATGGAAGCAATCTCGGCGAGAGCCGGCTCTGAATCAACCAGAACACCATCACAGTCAAAAAGGACTCCAAGTGAATTGAGGTTGTCTGATACATTGTAATCGCGATTATCCTGCATGAAAATTCTCCCGTTCTATGCTGTAATTTGCGGATATATATCCGAGTGATTTTATCATAACAATAAAAAATACAGAAAACAAATTAGAGATAACCGCATTCAAGATGAACTTCCCGATTCGGCTCAGGCAGCTTTATCTTATTTTCCCTGGCCTTCATAAGATAAATCGTACTGTCAAAGCTGACGGACTTAAGCTTTTTGTATAATGGATAGTAGCGGTTATTTTTACTCATGCCGGCTACAACAATAGGGCAGTTCCTTTTTATGGCTTCGAGGGCCAGATGCGACAGAAGTTCTCTGTATACAGTCTTGTCACTGCCCTTTGCTGTCAAAAGCGTAAGTGTAAGAACATTAGCTGTCTGACCTTCGGGGGGCAGATAAATATAGCCTGATTTTTCAAAAATATGAGCAGCCTTTCGAAGGTATTTATATATTCCGCCATAGTGTTTCACAATATACTGGCGGTAATGTCTCTGATCCCAGAGAGCGCCGAAGGCAGCCAGTTCACCGTCCTTTCTCAAGGCAAAACAATCCGATAACATCAAGCCGCTGAATTGTTCTTCCAGGTCACGTACAACAGGGAACATCTCATATTTCTTTCCCTCACTTTCAAGAAAGCTGCAGACCGTATCAAGATCATCATGACCTATGGCACTAAAGTTGTAAGTATTGTCGATGCGGGCGCACAATGCCCCGGGATTTATCAGAAAAGTCGTATAACCGCACAGGGCAGAGAATTCCGGGAAAAAAACTCTCGGCTTTCTGCAGAAGATATTCACAGCATTCTCGTTTGCATCAAGAATCGAGCAGTAAGCAGCCGTTTTATCCCTTCTCTCATATTCCAGCGCAGTCTTGAGGAAGTGGGCGTGATTCGTGTCGCTGATTTTTTTCCGGACACCGCACACATAGGTAAATGGCGTTTCGTTCCCATTAATATAATAACTTCGGCTAATACAGACCTCCATAAAGGCCGGTTGATCGCTTTGGTCCTTAATGACACCGTAGCTGACGCTTCGACTTTCCTTCTGATATGAGTATACTGGATTAGGCCTGCGCGTATAAATCAGTTCGAGATCACCTTTGGCCGCTTCCGACTCAATCAGTTCGAGGAGCTTCCCGCCGTCGGCCGGATCCGCCTGTCTTACCTCATATTTCATCTGGCAGTTCCTTCCCGTATTTCTTATTCGTGTCCAGATTGCCGCCCAACGGGATGCCGAACCTTTTATCCACTTCAAAGTGAAAAAGTATATTCATCATCCAGTAGACAAGTCGGACACGTCGGTTGCTGACACGGGAATGAAGTGCCCTCCCCCTCATGAAAATGGATCGGAAAGAGAAAAATTTCTGTTTGTACCGTCTGCACAGATTTCGAAGCTCCTCCGGTGTCAATTGTTTGGGCTTGTATGATATCGTTCCGAATGTGTATCCATCCTGAAGCCACCATTTATCAGAGAGAAGTCTGCCTTCCTCCTGAAAAGAGCGGTATGTTTCTGTCCCGGGAAATGCCAGAAGATGATTAAAGGCTGTGATAAAAAATGCATGTCTGGTACAAAATGCAAGATTCTGGCGAAAGCTTTCTTCGTTATCATGATCAAATCCAAATACGAAACTGGCATAAATACTTATCCCGTTTCTGTGGATTCTTTCAACAAGTTCGTCCCGCTCTCCGAGCTTTGTACTCCACTGCTTATTCATCTGCTTGAGGTTGACAGGGTCGATTGATTCAAATCCTATCAGAATCATGACACATCCGCTTTCTGCCATCATGCGGATCATTTCCTCATCACGTGCAATGTCCAGCGTAACTTGTGTTGTCCATAAAATATTCAGTTTTTTGACTTCGCGGAACAATTCCTTGGCGAACTCTTTGTCCGAGAAGATACTGTCATCTACAAAAAAGAATATCTTATGCCTGCAGCTTTTGATTTCTTCAATAATATCCGGGATTTCCCTGTGAATATACTGTCTCTGGTAATACACACGGATGGAACAGAAAGAGCAGTCATAATGACAGCCCCTTCCTATTTCCACAAGGCTGACCGGCAGATACTTTTTCTGCTTATCCTGGTATATGCTCCTGTCAGGCTGTCCATAGTCGATTGCATTAGGACCCGTATATTCTTCTTTATATGTACCGTTTTCGATGTCGGACAGAACCTGTGACCATATCCGCTCCGCATTTCCGCGTACAAGGACATCCGCATGCTGTCTTGCATCATCAGGCAGCATGGTAATATGGTAGCCTCCCATTATGATCTTCTTGCCTTTTTCACGAAAACGACCGGCAATCTCATAGGCGCGTCTGGCTGTATAGGTTTCCACGGTAATCACGATAACATCAGCGTCTGTCATATAATCAATCTGCTCAATCCTGTCATCGAAAAAAACACATGGATACTTATCAGGTGTAAGCCGCTTCAGGACAGCAATGGTCAGCGGTTCCATCAGCCATGACTTCAGATATGTTCCGTGCTTCTTCTTTCCGATAGCCGGTAAAATGAATGCAATCTTCATAGTATCCTCACACATCTTTCTCATATCCGAATGTCATACCCTGCTTTTCGAAAACTTCATTTCGAAAAAGCGGGTTATACATCAGATATGTAATGAATCGCAGGGGATTACGCATGTTGGTATGAAATTCAAAGACCCTGTATATAATGGATTTCTTCGTGTTGAACTTCCTGCGGCACTCATAGGCTGCTGCTGTCAATTCTGCAGCAGTCATGTTCTTAGGAACATATGCGGCATAATTAAAACGGTAATCCGGATGGAGCCACCATTTTCCGTCATACAGCAGGCGCCCTTCTTCCTTAAGCTTGTTATAGAAAGGTGTGCCCGGGTAAGGCATCAGGATATTGTAAGCTGCAAAGCAAAATTTATTCTCATAGGCGAACCGGTATGTCTCTTCGATACTTTCGAGCGTATCTGTATCATGTCCGATGGTAAAGGCGGCCCATGTCTGCAGACCCCATTTGCGGAGCTCACGTATTGCCCAGCCATAATGGTCCGAAACAAATTTTTTGTTAACGCCCTTGCCCATGGCATTAATACTTTCTGCGCGTATGGATTCAAACCCGATTACATGCCCGAGGCATCCGCTTTTAACCATGAGGGACTTGAGTTCCCTGTCTTCGAGCATATCAATGCTGCCCTGGCTCACCCACTTAACTTTAAGGGGAATTATGGCGCGGAACAATTCTTTCGCCTTTTCGCGGTCAGCGACAATATTATCATCGACAAAAAACAGGAATCTGCGCTTCTGGCCTTTGATCTCGGCAACGACTTCATCAACCGGACGGCAATACTGGTGACGGTTAAAATATACGCTGGAAGCGCAATAACTGCAGTGATATTTGCAGCCTCTGCTGAACTGAAGCAGCGAAAGAGGCAGATATTTCTTTCCTTCGTATATATCCCTGCGCGTCAGGACGCCTTTCTGGGGAATCAGGACCGGATTACAGACATATCTTTCTTTTAGCTTACCGGCAAGAAGGTCGCGGATCATCTCTGCCCACTTATCCTCGGCATCGCCAATCATGATACTGTCCGCATGCATGGCTGTCTCGTCAGGCAGCAGTGTCACGTGCATCCCACCCATGATTACCTTTACTCCCCGTTTTCTGAATTGCGCGCTGATTTCATAGGAACGTCTTGCCGTATAGGTCTCCACGGTGATGGCGGCCAGATCGGTTGGTTCGTCATAAGGAATCGACTCGAGCCTGTCGTCATACATGACCACCTCGATACTGTCCGGAGTCAGAGCCGCGAGTACGCCAAGCTGGAGCGGTTCCATGCTGGCATTGTCTATAAAATCACTATACTCACGCCTACCGACGTTGGGCTTAATGAGTGTTATTTTCATTCGCTACACCTAGCTTTCTTCCCTGTTTGAACCTTACTTCCCTGCCCGAAATGACCCCTGCCCCCAGAAAAATGATCAAATTGGAAAGTGACCGGCTATTGGCTTTGCAGTTTGTAATTCTCCGCAGGATGCCCCTGACTGAATGAAATTCATATCGGGCCTTCCTGCAGCTCTCTACAAATTCCTGTACAGTCATACCTGCAGGAACAAGCATGGCATCACCATACCTGTATCCATCATCGATCCACCAGAATCTGCGCACAAGGCGTCCTTCCGAATCAAGTCTTTTATAAAGCGGTGTGCCGGGCATGGCCATGAGCGGATTAAAATTGGCAACGGCAAACTTATGCTTCATGGCAAAATCCATCAGTATCTTCGCCGTATCTTTCGTATCGCTGTCATACCCTATGATGAAGGTCCCGTAAATCATCAGTCCTGCATCATATATATTTCGGATTATCTTCTCATAGTCACCGCATGCGATATTGGCACCTTTTCCCATTTGCTTTAGATTATTAATATTGAGCGACTCAAATCCAATCAGAACCATGATACAGCCGCTCGCGCGCATGCTTTTCAGCAGGTCCGGATTATTCGCGGCGTCCATGCTGATCTGGCACACCCATTTCTTCTTAAGCGGCTTGAGTGCACGAACCAGTTCAGCTGCTTTATCGGCATTGGAAAAAAGATTGTCATCGGCAAAAAACAAATACTTCTGCCTGAGATTACTTATGTCATCAATTACATTTTCAAGATTTCGAAGCCGTATACCGTCAGGATAAAAGGCATGGATAGAGCAAAAATCACAGCTGAACTTGCAGCCCCTGCAGAACTGTGCAAGTCCGATCATCCGGTAATACTTGTGCTGCAGGACAGAATAATCGTACTTTGTATCGGCAAGGCTGAAATCTCCATGGCTCTCATATTGCTGCTTCAGTCTGCCTGCCGCAAGATCTTGCAGCATGGATGGCCAGGTATCCTCTGCGTCACCGATAATGATCGCATCCGCATGCTGCAGGCATTCCTGCGGCATCATGGATGGATGGAAACCTCCCATGATAACCGTCTTGCCTTCCATCCTGAATCTGTCAGCCAGCTGATAGGCACGCCGTGCGGCAAAGGTTTCAACGGTCATTGCAATAACAGGAGCAGGAATATCCTCTGGCAGCTTCCTGGCTCTTTCATCATAGAAATCAATTTGGATTTCCGGCGGTGTAAGCGGACGTATCACAGTAAAAATAAGCGGCATCATAACGTCCAGAGCCGGTTCGCCAAACATGGACGGACGGATAAACGTGATCCTCATACTCTGCCTTCCCCGGATACCACGGCCTCCGGAATATCACTGTTGTCCAGCATCATGCCTTCATCGAATATATGAAAATTTTTTGCATATCTGCGATATCCGATATTGGCAGCAAAATAAACGGCATATAAAATATTGATCCGGAATAAATTCCTTACATCGACTCTTTTAAATATGCTCTTTATGCTGTATGCCTTATTCCATGCCGTATAAATTCCTTGCTCAAGTTCTTCTTTGGTCATGTTCTTGGGTTTATAAACGACATGTTCGACATCGTACAGCGCCCATTCGCGTTCAATGATTCTCCCCTGCTCTTCGAGCTCATTGAAGAACGGGGTTTTCGGAAACGGCGTTATGACCGCAAACCGCGGCAGGTCGATCTTGATCTCATCACACATTTTGACTGTGCGTTCAAATACATCTTTCCCGTCACCGTCAGCACCGAAAGCAAAACACCCCATGACCATGATTCCATATCGGTGCAGGGAACTCATAAGTACCTTATATTCGGAAACGGAATTTACACCTTTATGAATATCCTTCTGTGTTTCCTGATTAACGGATTCAAAACCGATCAGAAGTCCTTTGCAGCCGCTCTTGCGAAAAAGATCTAATAGCTCCGGATCATGTCCGATTGAAGTTGTAGTCAGCCCAAACCACCATTTTTTCAGCGGTATCATAGCGGTAAAGAGTTCCTTGGCAAACGACACATCGGATATCAGGTTCACATCGGGGAATACAACAAACTTGCCCTTAAGTGTCCGGATCTCGGTGATAATATCGTCGATGGTCCGCTTATAGAGGGTTTTGCCGAATGCCTGCGGATATGCGCAGAAAGTGCATGTATGGCAGCAGCCCCGGATGGCCTCAACAGTATTTAATGTGATGTACTTGCTTTTGTCCAGCAAGTCTTTTCGCGGAAGCGGCCGGCCTTCGATCGTAGTTATGCTGTCCTGATGATACATTGGCTTAAGGCAGCCGTTTTTATAATCATTCAGTGCCCTTGGAAAATTATCCTCCCCAAGTCCGGTGATCACGCTGTCAGCATGCTTCGCGGCTTCCTCCGGCATCAGGGTTGGGTGAACACCTCCGATAATCACACAGATCCCGCAGCTGCGGAAGTAATCCGCATACCGGTAGCAGCGCATCGCCGTACCGGTGATACAGGTCATAGCGATAACATCAGCATCCAGGTCCAGAGGAATCGGACCGGCTGTCTCGTCATAGATCTTAATGTCAGCGTCAAGTTCCTTCGGGACAAGGGCTGCAAGAAGCGCAAGTGTTATCGGCGCATAATGCAGGTTCTTATGAAAAAGCCCGTTATATCGGTGCATGGCTCCAGCAGGTGCAAGAAACGCAATCTTCATATAATCTCCCCCTCTCAGACAAAGGAAAACACAGCCATAATGATATAGAAAACAAACAATGCAGGCAGAAGTAATTTGCTGTGGGAATATCGGCCAAGGATCAAACCGCGTTTTACACCTCTGACCGCATTTCTGAATGCAGGCAGGATAAGGACTGCAATAATAATGGCAACGGCTCCGCCGACAAGTTCAATGTAGGAACGGTACCCGAACGGCAGGATCACGGCAAGCAGAAGGACAGGAAGCGTAGCGCTGATCCAGCACAGGAACCGGCTGATTTTGAGTTCTTCATGTATAATATCCAGCTGTGCAAGGGATATCGATAAAAATGACGTCAGCATGGCAAGGATAACAAATACGGCACAGGCTATCTTGACACCTGTGCCATATACTTCACTTAAGCCGACAGTCGCAACCTTAGTAACTGACGGGCTAACTTTGAGCACAATCATCGTAAATACAAACGTAATTGCTGCATTTGTTCCAATACCGGCCAAAATACATTTCTTTACTTTGCTTTTATCATGAAGGCCCGCAGCAATCTGAGGTACGGAAAAGAGTGCCGAAAAAGAAAACATACACAGGCTGTATAGCGCTGTTGTGCGAACGATACTGCCGGATATTAACACGACCTGCCCGTCCGTGTGCCCGACGGCCAGAACAGACAGCATGACAATAACACCGAACATGATAATCATCGAATACTTCTCGCTGATACCGATCACCTTGAGTCCCGGCAGGACGACAAGCGAAGCAGCAATATAGAATACTACCTTTGCTGCCCAGCCGGGCATTCCAAAAACATCCGTCATAACCTCAGCGGCACATGTAAGGTAAAGGGTAAGGTTCAGGAGAAGAACCAGGGCCAAAAATACAAAGAAGGCTCTCGAAGCAATTCTGCCGCCATTGCCGCGGAATAATTGCTTCTTGAATACCTCCATAAGCTGAACAGATGGTGAAGAAAGAAATACCAGATCAGCCACAAGCAAATGAAGAACCGTACTAACAGCATAGGCAGCGATTACTGCAGCTGCTATCTGCACAATACCAAGTCCTGTTGATGCAAACGGTATGGCGAGAATACCCGTTCCGACTCCGGCCCCGGCAACCAGCATACCGGCTTCAAACGGAGTTAATTTTTTCTCAGCAGCCATATTCACCATCCCTCTGAAAGATGGATATTTTCGAAGAATATCTTATATATATTTTACACCAATTTTAGCGTTCATGACTGCTGAATTATATCCGTAGAATTCTCCCTTCCGTTAGCTGGCCTGATTTTCAATCCTGGTTATTCGTATTCAGAATATTCGAAAAAATCAAAATCTGCATATTGACGGTGTGTTACCCCGTCTGCACAGGTCATCCCGACAAAGGTTCCTGTAAATTCACCATATTCGCAGAATTCATCTGATAATTTCGTTGTATCAAAGACATCGCCGATCTTTGAATAATCCTTTCCGTTATAACTCCATTCGAACCAAAGCTTCTTCTCTATGACATTGAGCCGCAGATATATGGCACAGTCTTCTATCGGAATACGAGTGCTGAGCAGTTCACTTTTCGACCCGTTCTCCAGCCGGATGATTCCAAGCGCGCTCTGTCCCAGCGTCTCGCTGTAATATTTTCTTACATACAGGTAATCCATATTATCGTAGTAAATGATAAGACCCGCATTTTGCTGATATGTATGCGGTATGTATTCCATTTTTGTCGTTACCGCTGCATTAACACTTGTCAGTTTTCTAGCAAGTATACCGGCTTTATTCAAAGATGTCTGCGCTTCCCCGCCCCGGAGCCTGACATAACCCTTCCGTATATTAACATCCGCAAAGGTATGCGGCATAACACGGGGAGAATAATACCATTCGCCGAGTTCTTCCCTGTCAAAGTCATCGAAGTCAGGAATATGCTGGACAGGATGTTCCGGCAGCAGGCTCTCTTCAACTTGTTCTTTCGCAAGGTTTGAGCCATCGTTCATCCGAAGCCAGCCATCCTCTGTCCATCTCATTTTCTGAATAGCAGACTCTCTGCCTAAAGTACAGCGTAATTCTGGCACAAAGGGCCTGGCACACAGGTGAACCAGGTATACTTCCCCAAGTGAAGTCTCCACATAACTGCCGTGTCCGGATTTCTGTAAATAAGAGCCCGGATTATAGTACTGAGGCTTCAGATGGTCAGGTTTATCGCGCTCATTGAAATCTGCCGGATTTGATGTGACAATTGGATTCATAGGGTCTTTTTCGTAAGGTCCCATTATATTCATGGAACGTGCCATCGTAACGCTATGTCCATAACCGGTTCCGCCTTCGGCACACATCAGATAATAATACTCACCGCGCTTTGTAAGATGAGGTGCCTCAATACATCCCCTGTCCGTTCCTCCATACCAGATACGTCTCGGATATCCGATAATTTCCCGGCTCTGGGGGGAGTACTCAACAATACAGACTGCACCCGGTCTTTCATAGCCCTCCCTGGTTTCCCACTCAAGAGATACAATCCATTTCCTCCCGTCATCTCCGTGATATAAGGATGCATCAAATCCGGCTGAATGCAGATATACCGGCCTGCTCCAGGGACCCGTGATGTCTTTTGCATGAATCACAAAATTATCAATATCAAAATATCGCGCATTCATGGAATTCATTACACCGTAGACAATATAAAATTCGTTCTCTTCCCGGGAATAAGTAAGGCATGGAGCCCATATTCCTTTTCCTGAGGGAAGACCCGTCAAATCAACCTCATTATTTTTAAGGATATGCGTATACAATTCCCAGTTCTTTAAATCTCTGGAATGATATACAGGGATTCCCGGCAGCCATTCAAATGAGGATACCGCTATATAGTAATCCTCATCTTTACGGCATATACTCGGATCCGGGTTGAAACCTGGCAAAATTGGATTTCTAATCATTTTTCTGACCTCATTTTCTATTCAGCGGAAACCATCCGAAATCAATGCATCTGCCTAAATCCCAGCTGTCCCAGCCAATCCAGCCGGTGGTGTTGACTGTATCCGTAAGCAGCTTATAACTCCAATAGAAATATCCTGATCCCTTTTCCCATGCCTGCAATTGCGCGGCTGCCAAACGACTGTAGATTTCTTTTTTTTGTTCTGAATCAATCTGATCCTTCATATTATATTCCATACCATTTTGCACACTCTGTCCGCCTTTGGTATCTATACCGCAGGCCAGGGAATTGAACAGACACCATTCTCCGCATATGACAGGAAAGTACTGCTGCATTTCTTCAATATCCTTTACATAATGTTCCTCTATGAACTGCAGATAACTTTCTATGTTCTGTTCGCATCCCAAGGCTTCCGCAACCATCAGATACTGATGAGTATCCAGAACGACATTTGAGTACTTTTCTTCCCTCATGAAGTCTTTCCATACTTTCAATTCAAATCCGTCATGGAAGACAATGTATTTCTCATCTGCCATATGCTTACGGATTCTGTCATACGCGTCGCAATAGAACTTCCTGATAAAATCCATCGAATTGGGTTTACTACCCGCGGCTTTTTTTGCGTCAGCCGGCGGGTATCGTTTCTGCACATCCATCAAATTCCATAAATTTTCTGTTATAGGCTCATTCAGGAATTCTATTCCCCACAGGCCTTTTCGATGGCCGTAACGCTGAGCCAGCCTCTCCAGGACAGTCAGGGCAAATTCGATTTCTTTTGGTTCCTGCGACCATTTACACACGCCGGATATTCCGCCGTTATCAAAGCCATTCTGGCTGTCCGGAACTGTGTGAAGGTCTATTAAGATCTGCAAACCATATTTTTCCGCCCAATTGAAGGCTTTGTCGAGTTCAACCGTACAACCCGGGAAGGGGGCTCTGTCGCCAAAGATAAAATAGGGGACAGGAATTCGAACCGTATCCAATCCCCACGAGGCAATTCGGATAAAATCTCCCTCGGTTATATATTCAGCTCTATGCGTTTCTATTCTTGCCTCATACACTTCTTTCGATAATTGCCGGGGCAGATAGTATTCATCTTCCGCTGTCGTTCCGGAAAAAAGCGAAGGACTCATCCATTTCTCCAGAACCAGCCAATTTCCCAAATTCACACCTTTAACAAACATATTCTTCTCCTCTTAACTTTTTAATGTGTCTTTACAATTCTTTCCCCTATTTTTGCTCATACTGCGGCTGCGTTAAATCATAATTCTCATGTTATTATCACAATTCTAATATCCTGATGATATAATTAATCAATCCGGAATTAGAAGGTAAGAATATGAATGTGAATTTTTTGCTTCAATACATATCCCAGCACCTTCACACGTTTGTGCGGCAATATGACAGGCAGGGACTCGAACTCTTCTCGTACTGTGCAAGAATCGATTTTCATGATTTATGTAATCGGCAGCCTGCTATTCAAAATGAGCTGATGCGTGCTGCGAATAATGATTATCCGGTCATTACCTGTATTGACGGTAAGATCATGTATGCCGTGATTTCATCGCCGGACTTTATTTTTTTAATCGGACCTGTAAGGTTCTCTTCTTATCTTCCCTTACAGCGCTACATGGATAATATTGAATTGGATTCAAATTGGATACAGACTGCGCCGGTGTGCGGACTCCGTGACATACTCCAGGATGCACTTATTCTGCACAACTTATTCCGTGATGATATCCTGAGTATTTCAGATGCCATATATCACCTTTTCCCGGAAAATAAGATTGATCGTTCAGTACAGCAGCAGTTCTCCGATGACATTTTTTATAATCAGGAATATGGCAAAAAGCACAACCCTTATGACCAGGAGGTCAGGGAAATCACAAGTATAAGAACCGGTAATATCGAGCAGCTGAAGAAAAGCTGGGAAGAAGATTATGACGGTACCGTCGGAGTTCTGGCACCAACATTGCTGCGCAGTTCTCAGAACATTGGCATTGTCTTAATAACACTCGCCAGCCGTGCTGCAATTGAAGGCGGGGTTCATCCTGAAATTGCCTATACTCTGGCAGACAGTTATACAAACAGAATCGAAAAAGCAGAATATGCTGAAGCTGCTGTTAATCTTGGCCGGCAAGCTGAAATGCAGTACGCGATGCTGGTTAATGATATCCGGAAAAGACGGCCAAATGCACCTGATAAAACCGAAATATCCCCACCTGTCGAAAAATGCAAAGACTATGTTTTTTATCACCTGCATGAAAAAATTGTAATTTCAGACATTGCCGAGAAACTCCACATTCATCCAAATTATCTGTCAGCAATATTCAGACAGTGTGAAGGAATCACATTATCTGAATTCATCATTCAGGAAAAAGTAGGTCTTGCGAAAAATCTGCTGATTTATTCAAATTATTCATACATTGAAATAGCCACATACCTTGGATTCTCTTCCCAAAGCCATCTTGGCAAATACTTTAAAAGATACACTGGCTATACAATGCTCAAATACCGCAAGCTGTTCGGCAGAAAAGAATTTCTGTAAACACCCTGTTATAATCATCAGGGTAAAAAACTCTGCGGGTTCACGCAGAGTTTTTTACTGTTGATTTATATTATATTTTATGTAATTATTTCAATACCAATCAATCATGGGAGGAATTACATCCGGTTCAAACTGAATCTGCTGCAGCCTCTTCTCAGCCTTTTTGACTTGATCCGGATCAAACTTGAGGAAAGGCATCTGCACCATCTCACGGACACTTCCCATGACAGCCATGGGAGAATCAGCCATACCAGCCAGAATTGGCAGTTCGCTTTCGATAATCCCACGCGTTAATACAGGCTTAAGCAGCTCATCAAGCTTCATGTCGAGTGAATAGAATTTCACATAAGGCTTAGCAGGCTCATACGAAATATTGTATGTACCGGCTGCAGCTGCAAACAAAACTCCTGTGCCGCATTGTGCTGCACCTGGTATATCGGTCAGCTTACTGCCATTACAGATCACGTGCTCAAGACTGGCATCAGGCAGGATCACTTGTGCATGTGCATCAAACGGGATTGCAATCTGGAATTTCAGCTTTCCGCCAATAATCTCCCAGTTGCTGACATACGTACCCGCTGCTGATTTGAAGGTGCAGCTGCATTTCGACAGGCGGTAATCCGGCTGCGGTCTGATAATTGCCTCTTTGAAACCGGGCGCTTTTTCAACCGGATTGATGCCGGCCATATTCCGGTACATCCATTCGACGATCGATCCATATGAATAATGGTTCAGGGAGTTCATGCCGTCCGGGTTCATTGACCCGTCAGGCATCACCGAATTCCAGCGTTCCCAGATTGTGGTCGCGCCCATCCGCACCGGATAGAGCCAGCCCGGACATTCTTCGTTGAGCAGCAATTTGTACGCCAGCTCATGATAGCCATTTTCGGACAGTACGCGGCATATGAACGGAGTTCCGACAAAGCCTGTCTTCAGGTAGTCCTTATCCTTTTTAAGACGAATAACCAGATCTGCGGCAACTCTTTCCCTGTCTGGCTGCGGACAGATATCCAGCGCCAGGACCAGGACATAGGCCGTCTGGTTATTCATGGCCAACCGACCCGTCGGAGTGAAATACTCCCTACAGATTGCAGCCTTGATTTTTTCCGCATGCGCTGCATAAAGTCCGGCGTCGATGCTATTGTCCAGAACAGCGGCCGCCTTGGATACGAGCAACGTCGAATAATAGTAGTAACACGATGCAATAAAGGGAATCTCGGTTCCGCCGATCGGACTTCTGGGGTCATCTCCGTCCAACGCGAGCCAGTCACCAAAGTGGAAGCCTGTTTTCCAGAGATTTGTCGAACCGCTTCCCTCGTCCTGCCTTCTGATATAATCAGCCCACGATTTCATTGATCCGTACTGCTGCTTCAATATTGATTTGTTCCCATAGTGAAGGTACATCGTCCAGGGAATAATCGTTGCTGCGTCAGCCCAGGCACAGGAGCCGCCTCCCTGCTTATGGAAGGAAGGCACAACAAAAGGAACGCAGCCGTCAGCTTTTTCCTGTTCTTTTGCAAGGTCATAACCGAACTTGCTGAAAAACGCCAGGACATCCATCTGGAAAGCCGCAGTCCCGGAAAACACCTGCGCATCGCCGGTCCAGCCAAGCCGTTCATCCCGTTGCGGGCAGTCGGTCGGCACTTCAAAGAAATTGCTTTTCTGGCTCCAGACGCTGTTTTTGATCATGCGGTTGACCAGTACATTACTTGTGCTGATGTCTCCTGTGCTCTCCATATCAGAGTAAGCAGCTTCAGCAACGAAGTCATCCGGATCGATTTCGCCGCTAAAGCCGGTCAGTTTGACATAACGGAAACCATAATAGGTGAAGTGCGGACGAAGCGTACGTTCCACGCCATCCGAAGTATAGATGTATTCAGCTTTGGCAAGGCGCAGATTATCCCTGTAAAAATTACCCTTCTGCAATATCTCACCGTACTGTAATTTTATTTCAGTTCCCAAAGATTCCCGGCAGGTAAATCGGACCCAACCGGCCATGTTCTGGCCAAAATCGAGAACAGATTCACCGGCAGGTGTGTGAATCAGCTGAACAGGCTTCAATTCTTCCTGTACATGGATCGGAGGGCTTCTTCTTGGTTCCAGCTTACGGCAGTCAAAGTCAATTTCCCTGACTTTGAATGTCTCGTCAGGCTTGAACGTGGCATCAAAGATTTCGCCATTATACAAACTCGAAAACCGTATCTGACTCTCCTCAACAGTCCATGAATGGTCCGTTTTGATAATTTCAGTTGAACCGTCTTCGTAGCTGATCACAAGATCAAGAAGAACCGCCTGATTTTCAGCGTATGTCTTGTCCGACCCGACTTCGAAATAGAAATTGCCGATCGCCCAGCCGTCGCCGGCCATCATGGTGATCCGGTTGTCACCGGTTTTGATAAGATCTGTTACATCATAGGTCTGCGTCTGGAGCCAGGAATCGTAGTCGTTACTTCCCGGGGCCAGATACTCGCAGCCGGCCTTTTCACCATTAATATGCAGTTCATAAAGGCCGAGAGCACTGGCATATGCCCGCGCGCGTTTCATCTTTTTGGAAACGGAGAATGATTTCCGGAAATTGCAGGACAACCCTTCCTTTTCGCAGGTTATAAACCTGCCGGCAAATTCAGATGCAGCGCGGCCTGTCTCAAAATAAGCAGCATCGCTCTCGGCCGTATCACCATTATCGGCAACCGCTGTTACTTTATAGTAATAGCGGGTACAGCTTTGAGGCGTAAAAGGCAAGGGATAAGACAGGCAGTTAATCGATTCGACAAGACCCGAATCGAACACGACGTTATTGAACGATTCATCGAGAGCCACCTGTATCCTGGCAGATTTCAGAGTCTGTCCTGTTGATTCTTCGACTACAAACGACAGAACCGGTTCAGTATGGGCAAACCCCAGCGGCTGGGTCAGTCGATCGACTTTCATTCTGACAATTTTCATAGTAAGTTCACCATTATCCCTTCTTCACAGGCAATGCATTATTTATTACCGAAATGGATCGCCAGCTTGGCATAAAAATCCCCCAGGGTCAGCCGGGAATCGAGTGTGTGGTAGACACGGATCTCACGGCTGTTCCGGTCATGGACATACGACATATCCGGGAGAATCTTCGGTGCCGGGCACAAATCGTAATTCATCCGTTCTCTTTCTTCAAGAAGGACCGTTACGGTACCCTGGTCGCCGAGCCCCCAGCTTTCGCCATGCGGCCACTCCTGGTAGTCGGCAAGTCTTTCATTAAAGGCGACCATCTGCTCGAAAAGGTAACGACCGATCTCCCCGCAGGGCTTAACCCGGTACTGGAGTTCCGCCAGGCTGACGGCAACCTGCTTATAGACATTCATCGGGATCTGCCATAGCGGGATCTGCGATCCTAATACGACATTGGCAGCATGGATATCCTGGAGAAGATTGAATTCGTATCCCCCGGCCGGCCATTTACCGCCGCCGATCCAGATGGCTGTCATCCCTTCGGCGATCTTCGGTTCAAGAAGATACGCTGACGCCAGATCGGTCAGGCTGCCCTGAAAGACGACAAACAGAGGCAGCGTACTGTCTTTTAGCGCTTCCTGAATGATCATCTCGGCACCGGCCGAAGGAATCGGAGTCTTCTCATCGGGAAGCGGTCCGGGAGCACCCATAGCCACCGGATACTGATCTGAAATATCCATAAGATCCATTACTTTGTTGATCTCATCAAAGCTGGCCTTAACCGTATTCCCTTTTCCGTATTCCTGAGGATAATAATCGAAGTGACCGGCAATGATCCCCTGCACGAGGAACTTCGGCGTCATCAGATGGTGAGCCAGCGCGAACTGGTCATCTGCTTCGTTTTTACAGTCTGTGTGAATCAGCAGTCGGATTTTCTTTTTGGCAGGTACATCAAAATCGTATTTAAACATAGGAAAACCTCCGATTTTATTCATCTTTGTCTTCGTCCTTCACCTTGATTGTTTCAGAATGAATAGTAAACCCCCGTACCAATTATCCGTCTATTCTCATCACCAATTCTATTAGTTCAGAAAACTCCCTGATCCGGAAATCACCTTTGCCCTGATTCGCTGCATCGCCGATGGCGATGGCTGGCATACCGGCTCTGTGTGCCGCTTCTACCCCGGCTTCAGCATCCTCGACAACAATGCACAATTCCGGCTCTAGACCCAGGTACCGGGCAGCCTTGAGGAAGATCTCCGGATCCGGTTTGGAAAAAGAAATGTTGTTGCCGTCCGAGATGGCATCAAAATACCCGCCCAATCCGATCTGTTCGAGAATAAAGGGAGCATTTTTACTTGACGAGCCAATTGCCAGTTTCCATCCGAGTTCCCTTAGCTGATTAAGGGCGGCCGGAACGCAGTCACTGAGGTCAGCCGGCGACATATTGTTGAGAAGGCGGCGATAGATATCGTTTTTATCTGATGCCAGCTGCTGTTTTCTTTCATCGCTCAAGGCTTCCCCGGCATAGCGCTCGAGAATTATTTCGAGACTTTCCATACGGCTGACACCGCGCAGGCGGTTGTTGATCTGCTCATCGAAATAGATACCCAACTGATCCGCGAGTGATTTCCACGCCTGGAAGTGGTACTTGTCGGTGTGGCAGATTACCCCGTCCAGATCAAAAATGACGGCTCTGTAATTCTTTCTATTATTCACAGATGTCTTCATAAATGAGTATCCCACATACCGCAGAAAGCATCAACAGGACTTTTTCCCTTGAATTCTGATCGGCCGAGCAGTTTTTCAATCAGGGCGTCAAGAACATTGTCATTGGAGTTATAGCAATTAATAAATGTTTTAACTCTTGGAATATCAATAAGATGGTAGGGATTCTCTACCGAGATGAAGATTGTCGGGATGGATGCAAGATAATGGGGGCAGTTCGCACCCATAGGCTGGGCCCATTCAATTCGGACTGTAGTCTGGTTACTCTTGGTTGAAAGGTTCGCAACATAGACAATCGCATCGTATACCCCAACAACATCGGAAGTTTTTTCGGTCTGTCCTTCAAAAATATTCTTAGGCACAAAGGTATCTATCTCAAAACCTTCAGCAGCCAATTTGCTGCGGATCAAATCACAGGTACCGATCCGGACAGAATAAGCCACGCCGGCCGCGGATTCAATCGGGCAGAAGAGAATTTTTTTATAGCGTTCAGGGGTCAGCGGCAGTACACCTTTCTCCTCTTTAACCAGGGTTATAGCCTTATCAGCACATTCGCGGCTCATCGTCTGATGCTCGTCACAGCCTACTACTTTTCGCGCAGCTTCCAGCGTTGGTTTTGTCGTTTTGGTGTGAAGCTTCAGCGCTGCTTTGAGTCCAAGGATGCGCATGACCGCCTCATCCAGACGCTCAGGCGGGATCGTCCCGTTCCGCGCACCTTCGAGCATGAATTCATAATCTTCTTCAAGGTTTCTGGTGAACAAAAACATGTCTGATCCGGCGGCGATCGCATAAGGGACAGCTTTACTCCGGGGCATCGGAATCGTGAACCCTGCCATTGTTGTTGCGTCGGTGACGATCAGTCCATTGAAACCAAGCTTCCCGCGAAGCAGGTCATTCATCAGTTCATCAGACAGTGAGGCCGGCAGAATATCTTCATCCCTGATTCCGGGGCGAAGCTTGCGCGAGTAAGCAGGCTGCATAATGTGTCCGACCATGACCGTCAGGGCCCCGGCATCAATTCCAGCCTGGTATACGGCACCATATGCTGCGTCCCATTCTTCAACCGATTTATTATTAATCGAAGTCACCAGATGCTGATCACGCTCGTCGCAGCCATCACCCGGAAAATGTTTGATTGAGGCCGCAACGCCATAGGACTGCACCGCCTTTACATAAGCAACGCCCATTTCACGGACCCGGTCCGGGTCTGATCCAAAGGTGCGGATGTTGGTTATCGGATTGCGGAAATTGTAGTCTATGTCGATGATCGGGGCAAAAGCCCAGTTTGCACCGACCGCTGATCCTTCACGGCCGCAGATATGGCCAAGGTTTGCTGCCATCCCGACGTCATCCGTGGCAGCGATTTCAAGAGGCGAACCCAGTTGGGTACCCTCAAACACGATGCCATTACCGCCCCGCTCAAGATTGGCGGCTACCAGCATCGGTATCTCTGATTTATCCGCGAGGACGCCGGAGAAGCGCACAGCTTCTTCGATGGAACCCGGTCGGTACATGATCCCGCCCGGCCTGCAGATTTTCAAGGTATCGATGTATTCTTCCTCGGTCATCTGCCGGCTGATACCGCAGAAAAGCTGACCGACTTTGTCTTCAAACGACAGGCCCGCTAACGTCGATTCCACCCAGGCAAGATCTATTTCATTGAGGCTGAAAGGTTTTCGCTTCAAAAGTTCATAATTCATAATAGTATTCTCCTGCTCTTAAAATCATACTTAAGCAAAAGCAGGGCTGGCTTACGGGCCAGCCCTGCTTTTTGAATTACTGAATTTTCATACTTCCGGGATTATTTGGATTTCTGCCAGACCTCAAACTGTGCCTGCTTTTCTGCAAGGATAATGTCAATCCCGGCATCCTTAAGCGCACTGTTGAATTCAGGAATACCGGCTTCCGGATCGAGTGCGCCGCACATCAGGGCATTGCGGTACTGGGCAACAACGCTGGCACAGGCCGCATACTCCGTGCTGACATTTGTGGTGTCAAACGAAAAGCCCATTGCTGTCGAGACGATAGCGGTCTTGTTGAATTCGTCCATCTGTGTCCAGTAATCGGGAGCATTTCCATTCCAGATGTAAGAAATGAACTGATTACCGATGTTCCAACCCATGGAGACCGGATAGGTAACGTTAGAAGAGGATATACCTTCGGCATAGTCAATTATTCCGTTCTCTCCGTCGATAACCTGGTATTGTTTTCCTTCAATACCATAGATCAGAAGGTTTGAGATGGCCGGATCGGTATTCCAAAGATTCATGAACTCAACAGCCTGCTGCGGGTATTTGGCACTGGTCGGAACCACCCAGCAAAGAGTAGTTGCGTTTGAAGTTGAAGTTTTTGCCGGGTACAGATCTACCGTTTTGACGTCCATACCGGTCTGCATTTTCGTCTGGGTGTCGAAACCAGGCTTTAGATTCGTAAAATAGCCAAAGGCTTTTCCGGCTTTCATAAGGGCATCACCGGTATCTGTCAGACTCAGGATGTCAGGCACAAGCAGACCCTTCTGATTCCAGTCATACATGGTCTCGCTCCAGTTGATAAAGAATTCCGATTCATAATAATTCTTGAAAGTGGACTCCACACCGTTATTCAGAAGGACACCGAGGTTGTTCGGATCACCACAGCTATCGACTGCTGTATCAGGCATGATCATGGTCGGGGCAGCCTGGGAAGCTGCCATATACATGTCGGGCTCACCGGCCTGGACGGTATCAAGGATCTTTTCAAGGTCGGCAAGCGTCTTGACATTGTCAAGAGTCAGATTGTATTTTTCCAGGATGTCTGCACGGCAGACGAATCCATAGGATGCAGCGAGGTCGCGATTGTTGGTGATTGCATAGAGTTTGCCGCCAATCTTACCGGCATTGACATAATCCTCGCCAAGAGCGGTTACAATACCTTGTCCATATTGGTCAACCCACTCATCGATCGGCTGGATCTGTCCATTGGCTACCATGTTGGTGACCGGGAGCATACCGTTGTTCATCAGGTCAACCTGCTCTCCGGATGAGAGCATCAGATTCGCCTGATCGCTCCAGGCACCAAAATTGATGAAGTGCAGTTCAACTTTGGTATTGATTTTTGGTACAGTGATTTTATTGATTTCTTCTGCAACAGCGGCAGCATCCGAGGCATCGCCAAGGGAAACCGTGTAAATCTTAATTGTTACGGGTTCTCCGGCGGCCGTAGTATCAGCAGCAGTGTCTGATCCGGCGGCAGCAGTGGAGTCGGCAGCTTTCGCCGTGGTGGTAACGCTGGGCGAACCGCCGCAGCCAGCAAAAAGTGTAAGTGACATGGCGGCCAGGAGCGCAATAGCAGTGATTTTGATTTTCATGTTTTCGTATCCTCCTTCAATCTTCAGGGCAAGGTGGAATGAATAGCTTATGACATTACTTTAATTCTTCAGACATTTTGTCACTACCTGCGTTATGACATTTATTGTTGTTTTTATGACATGACGCAAGAAAAGAAGACCTGTCTTTCAATACTATGTCTTTTTGTTGTGTCAAGTGCAGGAGATCAGCCCTTGACAGCGCCAACGGTAATACCCTGGACAAAGAACCGCTGGAAGAACGGATAGACAACCAGGATCGGAAGTGCGCCTATAACGGCTACGGCCATTTTCAAACTGGTACTGGGCAGTTTACTGGCAGCGTCACCCATCTGCCCGCTTGACGCCATCTGTGACAGGAACTGGGAGTCGCGAATCATGCGGTTGAGGACATTCTGAATACTGAACAACTTTGTATCTGTGATAAAGTAAAGACCATTGGTCCAGTCATTCCAATAACTTAAGCCAACCATCAGGCCAACAGTCGCCAGAATCGGCAGCGACATCGGTAAAACGACTTGTAAAAGCGTCCGGAATTCACTGGCCCCGTCAATCTGCGCCGCTTCTATGATTTCCATCGGAATGTTATGGGTAAAATAGGTGCGCATCATAATTACATAGAAAGCGCTGAGCATAAGCTGCGGGACAATCAGTGCGAATAATGTGTTTTTGATATTGAAATATTGCGTATACATAATGTAGGTCGGAATCAGACCGCCGTTGAACAGCATAGTAAAAAAGATAATGAAAGAAAATACATTGCGGTGCGGAAGATCACGGCGCGCCAGAGGGTATGACAATAGAACGGTAAGGATCAGGTTGACACTTGTACCTATGGCCGTGACGATGATCGTAATACCATAGGAACGCATAATGGCAGATGCGCTGTTGAATATGTAATCATAGGCATTCAGGCTGAATTCGCGGGGGATGAAGGAATATCCGAACTTAAGCAGACTGGCCTCACTTGCTATGGAAGACCCAAACATCAAAAGGACCGGTAAAAAACAGAATAAGGCCAATAGAAGCATTAAAATATGCAGGAAAAATTGAAACGTTTTTGATTTGTCAAACATGCTGAACTCCCTCTCTCAGAACAAGGCGTGTTCTTTGCTTATTTTTTTGATGACCCAGTTGGCGGAAAGCACCAGAACAAAACCGACGGTAGACTGGTAGAAACCGGAAGCCGAAGCCATACCGATGTTGCCCACAGTCATAAGACCGCGATATACATAGGTATCGATCGTGTTGGTCACCGGCATAAGCGGTCCGGAGTTCATCGGAACCTGGTAAAACAAACCGAAATCAGAATAGAAAATACGGCCAATTGATAAAAGGACAAGAGTTATGATCGTCGGCTTCAGCATGGGGAGGGTAATCGCAACAATCTGCTGCCAGCGAGTGGCACCGTCAATCTGCGCCGCTTCATAATAAGTGCGGTCGATACCGACCAGTGTCGCAAAATAGATAATACTCATGTATCCGAAGCCCTTCCAAAGATTGACCAGTGTCAGGATAAACGGCCAGTATTTGGGGCTTGTATACCATTGGATGGACGCAAGTCCTATACTATTTAGAAAATTGTTGAGGAAACCGACATCTGTGCTCAGGAAGCCAAACACAATATAACTTACGACAACGATCGAAATCATGAATGGCAGGAGAAAAATACCCTGGTAAAAACTTCTCATCCGCTTACTTGTTACCTCGTTGAGCAGGATAGCAACAGTAATAGCCACAAATGTACCCAGAATGATAAAAATGGTATTATATCCGATTGTATTCCGGGTTATAATCCAGGCGTCCTTGGTCTTGAACAGGTATTCGAAATTCTTTAGACCGATAAACGGGCTTTCCAGAATACCGGTCTGAAAATTAATCTTCTTAAAGGCAATGATAAGACCCATCATAGGAATGTAGTTGTTAATCAGCAGGTAGATAAGGCCAGGAACCATCATGATATAAAGCGGCGCGAATTTACCTTTTTTCTTCCGTGCTTTCATGGTAATGTTGTCTGATGCAGCGGACAATGTGATACCCCCTTTTTTCTTCTTCCAAGGCGGCAGGTGCTTCTGCCTGCCATGGCAGCTACACTTAACTTTAGCTCGCACTTTAGTTTTACGCTTTTTGGGGGGCTGCATCTACCAGACGTATGACATCTATTAACGTTTTTGTGACATCGCCCCTGCCTACTTGCGCACATGCGTCTGGCGGTATTCATTGGGGGTCAGGCCGGTTGCTTTTTTGAATATTTTCGAAAAATGCGAAAAATTGGAATGCCCGACTTTGGACGCGATGATACTTACGGGCATATTCGTCCGGACAAGGTACCCGATCGCTGTGTTGATTCGCTCAATCGTTATGTATTCAATCAGTGACTGTCCTGTTTCTTTTCTGAAAAGACGGGACAGATATTCCGGGTTCAGAAAGACCTTTTCAGCAATTTCATTTCTTGATAATTCGCGGTCAAGATTGTCACAGATATATGCTTTAACCTTCTCAATAGTCGTTTGATAGTCAGATTCCGTTATCGTCGGCAGAAGCGGCACCGTAACTACGCTTTGCACAAAAGCCAGCATATTCTCTACGGTAGCAAGGCTTCCCAGAAAATGGTCGACAACCTGTTCGCTGAACATTAAGTCCAGGTTTTTTACCCCGCGGGATTCCGACAGCTGCCAGATCATCTGCAGGAATTCATTCTGAAACCTGGCCAAAAAGGCTGCATCGACTTCTTCGTCCGCTATTTTCCGGTTAAAAAAATCAACAACTTCCGTATAAACACGCTCGCTCATTCCCTGGTCCAGCAAATGAGCCCAGCGAGCGATTTCGGGAACCTTACTATCTTTTGCCGTCGATTCTTCCAGATTACTGAGGGTAAAAACCTTGCTGTAATTGGCAACGTTCTTATGATCCATCTCAACGAGCTGCCGGTAACCGTCTGCCAGACCCTGCAGAGGTGCATATCGCCCGATATATACAGCCAGGTTGCTTTTCAGGTTATTCTGACAGAATCCGCTGAAAAACCACATTTTTTGAAGAAGGGTCATTTCCTCGATCTGTCCGTCATCCGTCAGCGGCAGAAGGAACACATAGTGACTGGCATCCATCTGAACAACCTGCAGAACTCCCGTCTGGTCAAATATGATCTCATCCAGCAGATTGATGAATGTTCCCTTAAGCAAGTCATCATCCCATTCACTTAGGAGAATCTGACGGCGTATGACACTGACCAGAACCGGCAGGTATTCCATCGGCGGCTTAACGTCGATACCCAGCTGGGAAGCCTGAGCGTTCAGACGGGTACTGTTCTGCAGGTAAATGCCGCTTAAGATGCTGCCCCAGAAGTTTTCCCGGACATTTCTGGCGTTATCCTGCCAATACTGTCCGAGGACGGATAATTCATCCCTGTGGGATTTAAGATTGATTTTTTCGATAGCCCTTGCAACCACTTTTTCGAGTTCGTCATACTGGATCGGTTGGATCTGGTAATCGAAAACCCCCATTTTGATAGCTTCCCTGGCATATTCAAAATCCTCATGCGAAGTCAGAAAAATACATTCCGTCTCCGGATAATTCTTCCTAACCCAGGCAATCAGTTCCAGACCGTTACCCATAGGCATTTCGATATCACTGATGATAATATCCACCGGTAGGATCCGGAACACCTTCTGGGCTTCCTGCATGCTGTTAGCTGTCCGAACCTGATCTATTTTAAGATGCTGCCATTTGATACCGCTTTCGACACCTTTTGCAACATCCACCTGATCGTCAACTATCAAGACATTCATGCCGGGTCCCCCTCTTATCTGGCGGAAGCGGATGCTGCTTTTCCTCATCCTTTCCGATTGGAATAATAAATTCACAGACAGCCCCGCCCCCACTGCTGTTGGCAAACACGGCGTGAGCCTGTCCCTGATAGATGATGCTTAGCCGCTGCATAACATTGGCCAGTCCTATGTGCCCCCTGGCCAGAACCTGCGGATCTTCGAAATTCAGGCTGTCCAGCATATCCGTGCTAAATCCGGGACCATTGTCGGTTATCATAATACTGGCCAAATCGCCGTCATCTGAAGCAAGGAGTCTGGCACGGATTCGGATCTCCAGGGTCCTGTCGACCTGGATGGCATGCTTAATAGCATTTTCGACAAACGTCTGTATGCTGATCGGCGGAATCATCAGGTTCATCAGCTGTTCCTCGACGTCAATTTCACACAGGTATTTTTTCGAGGTATAGAGCTGCTGGATCTGAATATAATTCTTGATATGATTCAGCTCGTCCTTAAGCGTAACGAGAGTAAAATTGTCCTTGAACATATAGCGAAAATGGCTCGACAGGGCAAGAATAAGCTGCTGGATTTCACTGATTTTACTGTTCTGGGCCATGCCGTACAGCGATTTCAGCGAGTTAAGGAAAAAATGCGGGCGGATCTGGAATTGCAGGTACTGCAGTTCAGCTTTCTGTTTGGCCAGCTGTTCTTCGTATGCCTCTATCTTGAGATGCTGAATTTCTCCGATCATCTGGTTGAATGTATCATTCACCTGTTTGAATTCAGTGGAGTTGTAAGGCACATCAGATCTTGCATCAAGATTTCCCGCACGGATTTGTTCCATAGTTGAAACCATCTGCGCGAACGGCTTGATAACCGTGCGGCGCAGCAGAAGGACAGCAAACGGAAGTAGAAATACCGTCATGATCGAGGCAAAAAACAAAACGAGCTGAATTGTGTTCAGGGTCGTTAAAAAGGTCGGATCCTTAACGGCCGCAACCATCTGAACTGGAGCGGAATTCAACGGAACCGTCAGGATCATATATCGGTCGGGAAAGCCGGACAGGGTATAAACATCCTCTGATGGTGTAAGGGAAAGGTCTTTTTCACTGATAAAATCAGTCTCATTCAGTGGCTGCCCGGAAAGGGTCGTGAAAACAATCCGGTAATCATCGAAAAGCTTGCCTTTGGCCAGCGGCAGAGCCAGGTTGGCAAGATTGACCGCTGCACCGACGTATACGCCGTCATGCCCCAGGGTCTTGACCAGATAGGTCTGACCTCCCAGTTCGCAGATCGTCCAATGGTTCGGTTCATAGAGTGTCTCGTCCTGAAGGAATTCCATCAGATCTGCGCGAATGACAAGCTTTTGTTCATAAACGGGGTTAGTCTTACTGCTTGTATTGTAGATAATATTGTTGACGTTTCCGGTAATAATATAATACAGTTCGGCCGTCGCCCCGCTGGCAAAAGTCTTCTGAAGCTGATCCGTCAGATCATAAGTGGCTATATAACGATCAACTTCATCAGTTGAGTTGTAGATCATATAATAATTGTTCTGGTAAAGAATAGCGTCGAGAAGCTGGCTGCTGGTTCTCTGCAGTCCGCTCTCAACGATTTCAGAATATATCTGCAGGGTATTTTTGTTGGATAGAGCCGTTTTTTCCCGCAGTAGATTCACTGTATAAAAATTGTAAACCAGAAGCAGGGTGATCAGCGGTAATAGAAGTGCCAGCATGCCGACGATCACCTGGGTCCGGATGGATCGTATCCGGTTTGGGGTTGCCGGCTGTGTTCTGTTTGAAAATTTCTTCACTGTCACAGTATTTTGTCCTCTCCCGGATGGTATTTGCAAATGCCGGCTTCCTGACAGCCGACAGACAGACAACCAACAAATTAATAATACTTGTTTTAACCCCTTCCGTCTATCTGCAGAAGGCGCTTGAAATACAGTAAGAAACGGCCTGAATCCTCCTGATAATAAGCTGATGCTGCGTTGACCGGCTGCCGGTTTCATATTTATTAACGGGAGAGTGCCTATGCCCGGGACAGCCATAACTGTCCCAGGCACAAGATAAAATAAGCCGGACTGTGATCAGCTGCCAGATGTTTCTATAATAGCATTGACCTGGCTGATCAGTTCCTGAAGTGCCTCTTCACTGACTTGCCCCCCGCTAAAAAGAACCATGGATCGAAGCGGCAAATGAGCTTCCATTTCATCCATCAGCGCACCCATCGGGTTTTCTTCAGGAATCACAGCTTCTTCATTGTCCGGGTTTCCAGATTCTTCGATTATGGTTTTTTCATTTTCAGGTTCATCTGCAGGTGCTCCAAAAAGCGAGCCAAGCCTGGTGAAGAACGGACCGAATACAGTTGCTGCCGTTGGATTACGCATTAGATCGTACTTCGTTGCATTAAGGTCAAATCTCTTCCCGGGCGATCTGTTTGCAGCGATTTCAACCGTTTCCGTCAGGCGGATGTCGCGTGACGAAGCACCGACCCGGATTTCGACCTTTCCGCTTTCAATCATCCAATCAGACGAATCAAAATCATAATAGGCGAAGCTTCGCCTATCCAGGAACATGCTGACGGTCTTCTGCTCTCCGGGATTCAGCTGCACCTTGACGAAGCCCTTTAGTTCCTGCGGCACACGGGCAATACCAGTCCCCGGGTATGCCAGATACATCTGGACGATTTCACTGCCTTCAACCTTGCCGGAGTTCCCGACTGTCACCGAAACCGTCACGGTATCGCCTTCTGTCAGATTTTTGCTGCTGACTTTCAGGTCGGAATATTGGAAGGTCGTGTAACTAAGGCCATGGCCGAATGGAAACAGAACATCATGTGCCTTTTTGTCATAATAACGATAACCGACATAGATTCCCTCTCTGTATTCCACACGGTCGTTAAAGCCGGGGAAGTCGAGGAAACTCGGATTATCTTCAAGGCGCAGGGGAAAAGTCTCAGCGAGTTTACCGGAAGGATTAACCTTCCCAAAAAGGATATCACATACGGCTCCGCCGCCGGCCTGACCGGGCAGGTAACCCTCAAGCACAGCAGATACACGGCTGATCCAGGGCATTGCCACAGGTGAACCGTTGGCCAGAACAACAATAACGCGGGAACAGACCCTGGCAATCTCAAAAACCAGTGCGTTCTGGTTAGGAGGGAGGCTTATGTGCCTGCGGTCATATCCTTCAGACTCATAAAGATCCGGTAAACCTGCGAAAATGACTGCCGTTCCGGCTTCCCTGGCATTAGCTATCGCTTCGGCAAAAAGACTTGTATCCACGTCATCTGAATGAAGGGAAAAACCGGACGCATATGTCGCACCCGGATTGACCTTGCGAATCTCATATAGGGCACGCGTCAGGCGGGTAGGATTGATATGTGAACTTCCACCGCCCTGATAGCGCGGATTTTCCGCGAAAGCTCCAATCACAGCCAGCGGTTTATCGGCAT
>DIEQ01000135.1:78097-84237 GCA_002418705.1 Mageeibacillus sp. UBA5770
TCATTTTTCAGGAGGACCACGCACCGCGCAGCCAATTCACGTGCACGCAGGTGGTTTTTTTCCAGATCGGCTATAGCTTTAGGGTTAAGGTTATCCAGAGATTTATATACCAGGTCAAGGACACGTGCAGCCATCTTATCGACGGCATCTTCACTTAATCGGCCGCTGCGGACCGCAGCAGCAACTTTACGGTCATTTGTACCTCCGGATCCGGGCATTTCCAGATCCATCCCTGCCGATACTCCGGCAACGCGGTCATTAACAGCACCCCAGTCAGATACGACAACCCCCTCATAGCCCCACTCGTCACGAAGTATATCTGTAAGAAGCCGCTTGTTATCCGACAGGTATGTTCCATTTACCTTGTTATAAGAGCACATGACCGTCCAGGGTTTAGCTTCACGGATTGCTTCTTCAAAGCTAGCCAGATATATCTCGCGCAGTGTCCGTTCATCGACGAGGGTATCGACGGTCATTCGGCGGCTTTCCTGGTTATTTGCGCAGAAATGCTTGATTGAAGTACCGATACCCTGGCTCTGAATGCCGAGAATATGGTGCTTTGCCATGCGTGACGACAGAAAAGGATCTTCCGACAAATATTCAAAATTCCGGCCGCACAGCGGGGATCTTTTTATATTGCAAGCCGGTCCGAGGACGATCGAGACGCCCTGGGCTCTTGCTTCTGCACCAAGCAAACTGCCAACTTCCTCGATCAGTTCCGGATCCCACGAAGAACTGAGTCCGACACCCGAAGGAAAACAGGTAGCCGGTACACTTTGATTAAGACCCAGATGATCGGCATCATCTGCTTGCTTGCGCAGGCCATGCGGACCATCAGTCATCATTACACCCGGAAGGCCAAGACGCTCTATAGCCTGTGTTTCCCAGAAATTCATCCCGGACAGAATGGAACATTTTTCCTCAAGGGACATTTGGGACAGAATCTGCTTCGTTCTAGGATCCATAACAATATTTCCTCCTATCGTCATTTTAAAAAAATGCAGGATATAAAGTTTCTTTGTGCCGGCAGCACAGGATTAACATAAGCTGCTTATATCATAAACAGGCCAGACGATAGAGTTGTGACCAATATTGTCGTTTTTGTGACTTTACCACCCTTTACCATCAGTTTCGTACACAAAATAGTGTCATTATTTTTTAGCATTGACGAATTCTTTGGCTTCTTTGCCGGTTATGTGTTCTACATCGATTGAAATAATATAAGATTGCGTGCATTTATTAATTTCCTTTTGTTTAGCTTCATCAGGCTGATCTCCGGAGTACTTTTCTACCAAAGCCGAAAAGGCTTCAAACCATTCATCACCTTCGACAATTCTTGCTCTGCCAAAAGCAATAACGCTTCTAAAATAGGAAGTGTATTCGCTGCTGACAATCGTGTCTTCATCGATAACCGCAAAAGATACTTTGGGATTTTTTACGATGGCATCGATTTTATGGCCGGCTTTTGCTGAATGAAAATATATTTTCTCATTCAAATAGACATAGCTGAGCGGAACTGCGTAAGGATAATCATTATCACCTATACACGCCAGAACACCATTTTTGCACCTGTCCATTACCGCTGCAGTGTCTTTTGCCGATAATAATTGCTTACCTCTTCTCATTTCTCTAAACATTTGATATTCCTCGCTTTCCTCGCTTTACAAACTTTCGTGATAATAGAAAATAGAAACCCGGAGCAGCTGAAAAAGAGATCAGCGATCCCTGTATTATTTCAGTCTTCAAAGTACGCAGCGAGAATTTTTAAAATCACTGCATATGCATTGGGTTTCAGATGGATTCCCTCTACTGTGTACTTCTGATCGAGATTTCCTTCAGCATCAAGCAAAATGGAGTGAACATCAATATAGTTACAATGCAGTTCGTGTGCCATATTCTCTAATCGCCTGTTAAGCTGATTAATAACCGTATTAGTACGTTGTGCAAACATTGCTTTTGAAACTTCCTCAGGGATCCGGCTTTTTATATTGCTGTTGACCGGATAATAGGAAAGAATATAAATCTTCGTCTCAGGAAGCCTTTGAATGATTTGCATCAGAACCTGATTATATTTCTCCAATAAAGCATCTTCCGTAAAATCGGGCTCATTCATATCATTAGTTCCAATATTTATGAAAATTTTTGATGGCTGCAAATCAAAGATGCGTTCATTCATAGCTCCCTGCAAGCCGGAAATGATATCGCCTCCTATGCCCCTGTTATATACGATATAGCGCTTTTCATAGCTGTTAAGAAGCTCATTCACCGGAAATTGCTCAGCAAGTGAAGATCCCACAAAAAGGATTTGTCCAGGTTTTACAAATCTGTTCAGTTCTTTATAATTTTCTAATTTTTCTTCCCTCTGCCATGCCATCATCTGTTTTATCAGATTCAATTGCTCTATTCCGGCATTTGCGTTTTCATCAGGATTCTTCATAATCTCTCCCATTAACTATCTTATTATTCTTCTGGTCCAATCGGTTATTCCTTATATAAAGGCATGCATCAATCGCTACCATAATAAAATTTATAACATAAAATACAAAGACATACGTTATTTTATCAGCTGATAACTTGCTAAAAATCCCAAATGCGTATCCAAAAAGAATAAATAGAATAAATATCAGACTTTTCCCTTTTGCTGTTTTTGACCTCCATGATTTTGCAATGGATATTGGCCAGGATATCCCAAAACTAACAACCATCATAGCTTCCAAAAATTCACTCATTCTTACCACCAGCTCCTTTATGAAATTTTTGTATTAACATATCTGTTTTTTATAGTAAACTTGAATAAAGAAATAGTCCAACATGAAAAATGCGTAAGTTTAATAACTTTAAGAATATATAGGAGCAGTCATGGAATTATTGCAGCTTAAATATTTTGATGTTGTAGCCAGATACGAAAAACGGGAAGCGAATCAAGCTTAGCCCGTGCGGACAGCTGCTCTTAAATCGACTTCCTTCTATTTTGAATGCACTTGAAAATGTAAAACTAGAGCTGTCTGATCTGTCAGGCTGCCCCGGGCAGCAATTGTGTCTGAAAGTTCTTTCAGCATCAACTCTTCTGCCTGAACTTCTATCGGCTTTTAAACAGGAATATCCGGCAATCAGCTTCAGCCTGATCCAGAATACCCAAAATGAAGATTTCGATCTATGTATCTATTCACTTCCGTCCGCCTTGGATCATTCGGAAGGAACCCTATTGATGGATGAAGAAATACTGATTGCCGTACCTAAGTCAAGTATTGCTGCAGCAAATACATCTGTTTCATTACACGACCTTGCAGACGAGGATTTTATAAGTCTCAGCCGGGAAACAGTATTTCGCAGCATAACGGATTATTACTGCAAAAAGTTGACTTCAATCCCAATATCATCTTTGAAAGTGATAACCCGAGTATTGTCCGCGGATCAATTGGTGTTGGTCTTGGCGTTGCATTCTGGCCTGCGCGTTCCTGGGGAGCTCTCCGGGACGACTCCGTAAAAGTTCTGCACATTGATAATATCGATTGCCGCCGATCGCTTTATATTAGTCCTCCGGCAGGCAAACACATTTCAAAAACAGCTCAGATATTCAACAATTTTGCCGTTGCGTTTTTTAACAATCTACAAAAATGTCACTGAACGGAAGATCCATCTTCGGTAAGTTCGTTGAAAATTCCGCGCTTAACGTAATGCGTATGCAGTAATTCGTGGGATTTATGTCCGCAGGGATGCCCAAGATACTCTTCATAGATTTTGGTGATATAAGGATTATTGTGTGATTTACGCAATTCCTTCTCTTCATCCTCTCTGTATATCCCCTTCAGCCGCTTTATTCTTACTTCAGGGTCATTCGATCTTGGCTGTCCCCCTCCTGTAATACAGCCTCCGGGACAGCCCATTACTTCAATAAAGTGGTATGGGGATTCTCCGTTCTTTACCTGTTCCATGAGCTGGCCTGCGCCTTTCAGTCCGCTGGTGACGGCAACCCGTACCGTAACCCCGTCGAGAAAACTGTATGCTTCAACAGGATTTTCGATCTTTATCTGTGCGGTCTTAACCTGGTCAAGTCCGACGATTGATGTAACGTGCAGGCCGTCAAACGGAATTTCACGACCGGTAACAAGCTCATAGACCGTACGAAGCGCTGCCTCCATCACACCCCCGGTCACACCGAAAATATCAGCTGCACCGGTTGAGAGACCTAGGGGATTATCAAATTCTTCATCGGGAAGTCCCCTGAAATCGATGCCTGACTCGCGTATCATGGCAGCCAGTTCCCGGGTAGTGAGCACGGCATCCACGTTTGGAAGGCCGTTATTTTTGAGTTCGCTTCTGGAAATTTCGAATTTCTTCGCAGTACAGGGCATAATGGATACCACATAGATGTCTTTGGGATCCACATTGATTTTTTCGGCATAGTACGACTTCACAAGAGCTCCCAGCATCATATGGGGAGACTTGCAGGTTGAAAGGTTAGCAAGCTGATCCGGATAGGTATGTTCAATGTATTTTATCCATCCGGGGCTGCAGCTGGTAACCATGGGAAGCGAAGCACCGGATCCGGTCAATGCATCCGTAACCCGCTGGAGAAGCTCTGTACCCTCTTCCATAATGGTAAGGTCGGCTGCAAAGTTGGTATCAAAGACATCTGCAAATCCAATTGTACGGAGAGCTGCGGCCAGTTTGCCGGTTACCTGTGTACCTGGCGCATACCCGAATTCCTCTCCGATGGCGACTCTGACCGCGGGGGCTGTCTGAACGATTACTCGCTTGCTCTTATCATTGACTGCCTGCCATACCCTTTGAATACCATCGGTCTCTCTCAGTGCACCAACCGGACATACAACTGTGCACTGCCCGCAGAATACACAATTCACGGAACCGAGCTGCAAATCCATAGCCGGCCCGATCACGGTATCAAATCCTCTGTTCTGCGCGTTCAGTATTCCGGTTCCCTGAGTCTGATTACATACCGTGACGCATCTCCTGCAAAGAATGCACTTTGACATGTCGCGTGTTATGGCTATAGAAGTATCCAGGCAGCGCTTTGCATGTTCACCCTCAAAACGGGTCTCTTCAACACCGAGCGTTCTGCCGAGTTCCTGAAGCTCACAGTTCTGGTTTCGCTTACAGCTCAGGCAGTCTTTGGCATGATCTGAAAGAAGCAGTTCATACAGAACTTTACGGGCCTTACGCACCTTATCGGAATGAGTAAATATTTCCATGCCCTCGGTAACGGCAGTCATGCAGGCGGGCAGCAGGGTTTTTGCGCCTTTTACCTCGACTACACATATCCTGCAGGCTCCAAATCGGTGGATATTTTCCAAATAGCAAAGGTTCGGTATGCTGATGCCGATTGTCTTTGCTGCTTCGATAATGGTACTGTCTTCGGCAGCTGAAATATGTCTGCCGTTAATCGTAACGTTAACCATCAACTTCACCTACCTTCTATCGCAATGCAGACATCTCATTGCCTCAGCCATAGCATTCAATTTGTGGTATCCAACAATTACCTCTTCAAAATTATCCTTCCGCTTATCCGGAGGAAGCATTTCAAGAGGAAAGCGTCTGAGGGAGACAACTTCGTCCTCATCATATATCCGGGGGATTTCAATCTCTTTTCCCTTATTTAGATTGCCTTTTCCGCCAAGGTACTTGTCGATTGAGATGGCTGCCCTCTTCCCGTCTGCGATAGCCTGGATCACCGTATCAGGTCCCCTTGCGACATCTCCTCCTGCAAAAACGCCCTCCATTGTAGTCATAAGGGTATTGTCGTCGATAATAAATGTGCCCCAGGGTGTGATTCCGATTTCCTCTTTTCGGATGAAAGGTAGATCAGAGTACTGACTGACAGCAGGAATAACCGTATCGGCGTCAAGGAAGAATTCTGATCCTTCAACCGGTACGGATTTACGTCGGCCAGACTTGTCGAATTCCCCGAGCTCCATCCTGATGCATTCGATTTTTGTTACAGATCCGTCAGCCCCTTCAATAAATTGAACAGGGGCCGCAAGCTCGATGATCTCTACGCCTTCCTCTATGGCCTCGAGCACTTCATTCTCATAGGCCGGCATGGCATCAATTGTACGCCTGTACAGTATGATTACTTTTTTGGCTCCAAGCCGCAGTGCAGTCCGGGAAGAATAAATGGA
>DIEQ01000006.1 GCA_002418705.1 Mageeibacillus sp. UBA5770
GGTTGCTGGTTACTGGTTGCTGGTTGCTGGTTACTGGTTGCTGGTTAATTTTATTCGCTGCACGCATCCGAATAATTCCTCAGGAGTGTCTGCAATCTGATCCGGATGTAAAGAGGCCAGGAAGTCTTTTCTATTTAATCCCCACGAAACAGCTATAACCGGGATGCCCGCTTTTTTTGACGCTTCAATATCCCGTGTCTCATCACCGATGTAGATTACATTTTCGGCGGAGATTTTTTCATGGTCAAACAAACGCATAAGTACTCTGTCTTTACCAAAAAGGCTTTTGCCGCTGTAAATAAAGTCTACAACTTCAGACAGACCATTGTTCACAAGGAAAGCATTGACATTGAATTTGGAATTTGAAGTTAATATACCCAGTCTTAAGCCTGAGTTTTTGATTACCCTTAATGCATCCGTGATATTTGCTACCGGTTTTATTTCAGGAATCAGCCTGCTCATTTCTTTTCTAATACGAAGCAGGATTAAAACCAGTTTAAAGTTTGTTACTCCATAAACCTTAAGAAGATCCTGGGGCCTTTCTGTACGGATCAGTTCCCAATCTTCACCATTGATTGGTTTGCAGTCATATTCAGGCGCGATTCTGTTAAAGATTTTTATTGCCATTCCGAGAGTATCGGCAATGGTCCCATCGAAGTCAAGGATTATGTATTTTATGTCTTTCACTATTGATGAGGCTGCGTGGTAGTTTAGTTGTGATTTGTTCTAACCTTCCTTGAATGGCTTCTGATACAGGGTCAGATGGGATCAAGTTCGTCTGCCGTAATCCATAGTATGTCATCAATACCGTGCACGACCTGATATGAATGGGCAATTACCCGGATAAGAACACAATCGGATGAGAGCATGAATGACTCCAGTTCCGGATGCCGCTTCAGATGTGCCCGGAAAAGCTCTTCAATATCGGATATTTACTCTGGTGGTGTGCCAACGATCGGGGCAACATCATACTTTGCCGTGCGGTTGTCTTTAATCACGCCCGACCAGTTCAGGCCGAAGGCAAAATCGTAGGCGTTGCCGTCGCTGTCGGTATGACATTTCATATCCCGTGGAACATCCTCAAATTGCGCCTCCACAGTCTCCATACTGGCAGGCATCTGTAGCGGCAGCAGCCCGGACGGTTCTACCTGACCTGCAATAATCTCAAGGAATGCCTTGTCGGGCAAATATGATGACCTGTCGCCGCCGAATCCCACAAGAATGGCATCGACCTTGCTCTCGAATTCGTTGAATACCATTGGATTTGACATGTTCATGGCAACAATGACCTTGCCGGCGGCAGATGCAGTGCGTAGCACAAGATCCAGATCACTTGCGTTCCTGATGATTGCGGTCTTGCCGAAATAGGAACGATTCTCCTTTACCTTTGTCTTTAAATCACCATAACCATCAGGCGATGTTTCGGTAACCTCTATCATGTCACCGCCAAGAGATTCCTGGCGAACAAATTCCGAGTTGGCGGTGTAGGGACGATATTGAAGGGAAATAGGCAGATATGTGTATTTCGCCCCGTCGGTGGTAATGCCTCCGAATCCCATGTATGTGGGATTCCCGTTCTGCGGACTGGTCATCCTTACAAGAGCGAAGTCACATTTGGCAATTTCTGCTGCAGATGCACGTATGATGTCTTTTGGCGATACTGTTGGATTGCCCTCATTATCCTTCGGACCTGAAAGTTTAGCGGCCAGCCTGTCAGTTACGACATTGAAGTACTCTCCGGCTGCTTTGGGATCGAATGCCGGGGCTGCGGTTGCGGGTCTGGTTCCACGCCCGGCAGTAGCAGCTGTATACACCATGGGAATATAGACGGTGGGTTTTCCGGCTTCGGGTGTGGCCTTGTGAATAAGGCCTCCGCTGTTCTTCAGCATCACAACGGATTTAAGCATTGCCTTGTATCCGGCGGCATTATGTTCGGCGTTGTTGGGAACCTTGTCGGCAGTTTCAAGGCTGAGATACGGATTGTCGACAATGCCGATGTTGAAGTGAGTTCTCAAGATCCTTTCTGTCGAGTGCCTCATTATCTCGTTCATAGCTTCTTCGCCGTGTTTCTCAACACCGAGTTTATAGGCTTCCATGGCCAGATCTATATCCTTCTGTCCGGATCTGCCCTCACCGCCGAAGGCATCACATCCGGCTTCCAGGATTGCCAGCATGCATTCAGCCGGAGTTTTATCTTCCATACCGAAATTCTTGCCTGTAATGATACTGAAGTCGGTCAGGATATAGCCATCCCAGCCATACATACCTCTCAGTAAGGTATTTATTTTATAGGGGCTGTAGCTTGAGGCGACACGCTCACCTCCAACCGGAGAACCATCTGCCTCAATACCAACTGAAAAGTTTGTCATGGCAGCTGTAACGGTTTTTGTCTTGCCAGGCAAGTCCATACAGGCAACAAATGGGAGGAGATGAGTGAAGAACTGTCCGCCCGGGAATACGTTATATGCCCCGTCGCGCGTATGTGACTCGCGTCCGCCTTCGGCGGCACCGTCGCCGGGCCAGTGTTTCATCTGGTTGTTCACACTGTGTTCACCCCAGCCCAGATCATTTCCATTTTCATCGTAGGTGGATTGCCATCCGTTGATCACGGCTCTGGCCATATCCATCGACAGGGCGGGATCTTCGCCAAACGTGCCGGAGATACGCTTCCAGCGCGGTTCCGTGGCCAGATCCATCTGGGTCGCAACCTGCATGGATATTCCCATGGCCCGCCACTCTTCCGACATCAGTCGTCCGTATTCGGCTCCTACCTCAGGATCAAAGGTTGCCGCCATGGCAAGATTGCCCGGCCATTCGGAAACGTCTCCTGATCTTGGGTCGGCTATCCAAACCGCAGGAATACAGACGATACTGTGGAGGGTTTCTATGTACTCCTGAACCATGTTATTCCACGCTGCCTTTACTCTCCCGGATGTATTCGCACCTGGTGCCCGCAGCTGTCTGTAACCAATTTCCAGACTGTTTTTGATGGCATCATCCAATGCGTCTGCATTGACACTCCCAAGGCCGAACGGGTTCATTTTCATTCCCATCATCTGATCGAGCGGGATTTCCTTGACGATGCCTGCCGCTCTTGTCTCAAAGTCAACCCGCCAGTCTTCAAACTGATCCAGAAGGTTGTTCCTGTTGAGATCCTTGAAGGCGTATCCGTCGTCCTGAATTATCTGAAGCCCCGAGGTTTTTGAATATCCGAGGGTAGATCCGTTTTCATTTGTTACCATAGTCCAGCCATCCGGAGTAAGTGTTTCCGCCCACTTGACTTTGCCGGATCCCAGACGGTCGGGTTTTCTGGGGTATTCTGTGGTTTTGCTGCAGGCAAAATGTAAAGCCGAAATACCTGCAAATAAAACAAGGATAAACAGGATTTTTTTTGATGAGTTTTTGTATTCGGATAATTTCATTGGGATACCTCCTTACTTTTTAAGAGTCATTAAAATTTTTTCAATTACAGCAACGTATTCTTCGTCGGAAAGAAGGACTTTTTGCGGATTCATTTCGAAAACTCCTCCAAATCCATATCCATCTTTATATTTTGGAACAATATGCATGTGTAAGTGAGATANNTTGCATCGACCCGGATATGATTGTTCTTTAAATAAAAATAACTGAGACACTTCTAAATCACATATTTTGATCATTAAGCGATGTAATGTTTCATTGTTCTGACAATACAGACATTCTGAAATGGGTGTTACCATTATTAAGGTATAAGTGAATGGTTAATTTTCCTTTGAAAAATAATACAATTAACGTCAGGAATCAAAAACCCTGAAAAATAAACCACCGCTTATTTTACCAGACTCTTGAAAGCTGATCCAAAAATCAGATAGGCTGTGTTTCCTCCAATTGTGCCTTCGTTTTGTCCCCACAGAAATGGCCAGTCGTCGTAGTTTTCAAAGTGGTCGGGTTTTCTGAATAATATGCCGGGTGCAACATTGCCCGGGATAAATGAGAAATCAGCCCTGTTATTTCCATAAAAGACAGCTTTCGGACGAGCGGCGCCCACCGTTGCCACTAACGAATAATTGTGGTACGGATGGCAGCCAAACAGCCAGTTCGTGGTCTTGAAAGCATGGCTGGCATCGATAATGTCAGGGTAATGCTTACTGGCAAAGCAAACGGTAGTTCCAAAGCTAACCACGCCTCCGCTGCCTGCCCAGTTACCAAGTCCGATCGGGACTCCGTACGGATTATCTTTTTCAAGCCCGTCGATGTATTCTTTGTACCTGACAACATAGGGGCGGAGCTTTTCCTTATAAGATGCGTCCATGTGCGGCAGGGCTTCCAGGGCCGTCAAAATACTCATACTAACGTTACGATCAAGAGCAGGCCATAAAAGTTCCTGAAATTTATCGATATATTGTTTCTCCCCGGTTGAGATGTACAGTTGAAGATTGGTGCCCATATTTGCTGATCCGCCGAACCTGCCTGCGAAACCCTGCGGCTGACTGGCAAGTAATTCGGTTGCCTCTTTTAAAAGTCTTTTTGACTGTTGTAACGCTCTTGCCGAGAGATCGTCGTTATATCCCTTCAACGCCCTGCTTGTTGCAGCAAACATAGTTGCTGCCATAAGATCGAGACCAGGATTGCGGCTCGTAAATGCCCACATTCCATCCTTAACCCCGCTCGAACGACCGTCAGCAGCTACTTCGTAAGGGCCAAGGTTCGGATTGTAGGGAAGGCCGTCAGTTATAGAGGCTGCATCACCAAGGTGATGGTAATTATCAAGAACAGAATTGGAGAGAGTTGATGCCATGTGACCAATAATCTCTGCCTGTGCTACAAGGTTCAATGTTCCATGCTCGATAAATTGCAAAACATCCGGTATCCCATCCGGACGGTGAAGATCAACATAACGTTGCTTCTGATCGACAAAGGTCTGATCGCGCAATGGTTTGAAATATTCCCATGTCTGGACAAAGTTCTGTACAACGCCAATGTTCGATCCTGTCTCTATATCAAAATCTCCGGCATCAAAAAAACCGCCGACATTTAATCCGGGGATCAACTCCAGCCCTTTATATTTTGTATCGGTTGTCGGTCCCTGTCTGTGCATATCGAAATGATCGGTGGGTGCCGGCGCCTGCAGATAACCATCCTTGAAAGGCTCGCCGTGCCATACCCTGTAAGTCTCGTTTACGAACATATGATCCATGTGTATCGGGATCCATATATCGCTGGTGGCATCGGTGATCTTATCGTAAACATTATTTTCTATCAGGAAGTTATTTGTCTTAATGCTGCCATATTGGATATAGTATATACCAGGGGTCTTAACTGAAGAAAAATCAAATTTCACATAGTGGTACTTGAAATAATCGCCCCAGGGCACGACATTGCTGCTGAATACTTCGGCAGCATTGCCGTCGTCGGCTATTTTATATATTGATGCTTTAGCAAGGGGTTTGTCTTTCTTGTCAAGTTCAATGACAGAGACTTTTGGTTGGGAAGGCAGGTAGCCCACCTGGGAGAAACCGATATTTGGCTCTCTTATCCAGCCTTTAATTGCATTAGGTTCAACCGTCCAGGTCAGAACCTTACCTGTTTTCCCTGCCGGAAGTATGCTGCGAACAACAAACCATCCGTTCTGAGCCAGCATACGGCCGTCGAAAAGCATAAGATCAGCATCCTGCGAGGTAATTTTTACAAGACGTTCGGGATCTTCGGGTGCAAGAAGAATAGTCCGGCCGGTCTCGAGAGGAAGCGGATCGATAAACTTGCCGGTTCCCCTGTCATCGGAAGTTACATACCCCTTGAATTGCTTAGGCTTTTCACTGTTTGGTTTCGTAACGGTGTTCCCTACCACATAGCGGGGGAAGCGATTGTAACGCCCATCCATCAGATAAGTCTTTCCCCAGTATTGCGAGGGCAGAAACTCAAGATTAAATCCGGCGCTCCCTTCAAGTACGGCGGGAAGTGGCTTGTCAAGGTAAACTGATATCTCAACACCTTTGCCCCTGGCTGTAACAACCACCCGTGAGTCAAAATCGTAATCTTCATACCTCAGTATAGACTCAATTGCATTCGACTCACGGTTTACCTTCCGTGTGGGTATTGCGGGAACAAGGTCCCACTGCTCCGGAGTGTGGGAAAGCCGTACAGCACCTCCCTGGGCTGTTCTGACACCATGGTGAATCAATTCTATCCCGGCGGTTTTCTCATCGTTAAAACCTCCGGTGAAAAGGTTACTGTAGACGAGGACATTGACGCCCTGAGTCTCGAAATACTCAAGATCGTTGAGTATCAATTCCTGCCCTGAAGCATAATTGGATGCAGCCAGCAGCATCATTACGACTGAGACAAACTTTAATCTTTTCATCTTCATTAATTTATTTCAAAGGTCAGATAACTGCCTCCCGGAAGACTGGGAAACCAAATGTGCAACATATTTTTCTATTTTCGAATTTGTATGCGGTCTTTTAAGCTTACGACCCGAGAATTCTGGAGCAAAAGAACATGATATTACTGGTTCGCTGTCGGGCAGTTTTGCTTTAATTATTTCTACAGCCTTGAAGATAATTACTTTTCCTGACAGTTAAGCCTGGATTAAAATAATTGTCCGGCCAATGCAGGTAATATGGTAAGGATATTTTAAAAACATCCAACATGATCATTCGTTAAGTCTTGTGATCACTACTATTGGATTTTCAGTATCAGTGACATTCTTTAGCTTTTGGAGGTATTCAGGCAATCCATCAGATTTTCCTGCATTTTTCTCAAACCACAGTTTTATTTTAAAAGCATCTATAGTGCACGTTAGTTCGCCTTTACCATTTATGCTCGATAACTCAAGTGCTGCGAAATCATTGATATTATTGATATACCCTTTCCCCGATTCGCCAACATAATCATTTACCAGGGTACTTTTTTGCTTTTTATCGTATACAGCAGTATATACCTTCTGGTTGAACCTGAAAGTATAGAAAAGGTATCTTGATGATTCAAGAATATTTTCCGTGAAAAAATACTCACTTTCCGGATCGACCATATCTGCCCGCAGTTCATAGGGGAAGGCATGAACACCTTTGTCAAAAACAAACCGGGGAATTAAAGAATCCGGTGTCACGACAAAGAGTGTGTCGCTGAATTTTTCGCAAAAATGCAGCTGTTTATTCAGCTTGTAAAACCATGAATTTGTAGAAAATACATTAATGCTGCCATTAAATGGGAATGACTGATAATTAGGGAATATTTTAATGATCGAGTCTGTTTCATTGAATATTACCATTTTCTTCTTTTCATCTCCCATATAATTATCAATAAATGCTGCATATGTAGATTCATCAAGGTCAACAAAGTCAAAAACCATTTCAGGTCCTCTCCTTGTATCCATTAACTGTCCATTAATGGAGTATTCATATCTTTCCCTGTTTCTGTCAGCATAGACTGATTTTTTTTCTTCATCATATGGTATTTTAGAGTATGTTCTCGAATATTCACCGGGGCCATTGCCTGAATTACCTATTTTTCTGATGAAGCTTCCGCTTTCTCTGTCAAAAAGTAGTATTTGTTTCCGGTCAATAGCAACCAGATACTGATCATCTGAATAAATTGTGTAATTACTGCCGATCAGACATTCATTTGTTGTTTCCAGGGCTATGTAATCACAATCTCCTGAAATGTCATTTATATTAACCGGCACCCTCTTTTCAAATGCATAAGTTATGTCAACAATCACAGGACCTTCTTTTTTCTCCTTTTTCTGTTGATAACAGGAAGCTGCAAGACAGCTTAACAGGACAAGCAAGGTAATTTTTAATTTCATGGTTCAGGACTATGTGTAGAATTATGGCAGGAATTTACTCTATATAAATTTACTGTGCAATGAGCTGTTGTTAGAAACCATTGCTGACTTCTTTCGATAAATGGGATTGCAGTGCCTG
>DIEQ01000058.1 GCA_002418705.1 Mageeibacillus sp. UBA5770
AGGAGCTAACCGACTACCCCCTAAAGTTTATATCGACTCCATGAAAAATGAAATAGAGGCTGACAATGACAACACTTGATCCTAACTCAGCTGCTATGCGTTCGTTCGAGCAGATGCTTACTGCGCCTTCGATGGCGAATGAATATATGCTAATTGCATTCGTAATCATCGCATCGATACTTCTGACAATAACAGTTTCAAAGATCTCCTCACCCTGCACGTTGCAGTATGCGTATGGACTCGTTGAACGACTTCGTTATTTTCAAGAATCCTTCAAGATCCAGCAATTCGACTCCGAAACACAGTCCTGGAAAAACGTCCGCGTGTACATGAATCGGACGTGGAAATTCGATGAATCGACTCAATTATGGAAGCTCGTTCGAATCGCTCACCACGATAAATAGCACTTGTGACACCTAACATGTTTACGATGTAAAAATAAAACCGGAACGTACGAGACATCATGGATAGCCTAATCGCAAACGGTCTGACGCTCATCACATATGATCTATCACATGCAACAGCTGCTTCTACAGCTCTGGCGATCCTACTTGGCGTTCTACCGGGAGTATTCACGCTCCTCATTGTCTGGTACACAATCACCAGTTTTTTCAATGTTTTTACGAGCAACCGAGATTTCGGACGCTGGGCTGGAACGCTCATTCTCGGACTTTTCATCCTGCAAATTGTGTTTGGTGGAGTTTTTATAAGAGCAAAATCAGGAGGACCTATTGAGAATATTTATTTCTATTCCACTTCGGCAAAGGAAATGGACTCCGGAGTGATTAGCGCGACTTCAAACGTTTCCGTGTTTGGAAATACTCCGTTTGAATCATATGCATTGACGAACACGGATGAAGAACTCGCTTTCGCTGATTCAAATCTTGCCTCAACAATGTTCATCTCTGGAGGTTCGGCGACAACACCGATGTATCAGATCTCCGCTTCACAGAAAGCATTTCCGATGCTCAACAGTCAATTGGCGGCGATCAATCGCCGCCTTGCTGGAACTCCGCTTCTCGGCAAAGTCTTTATCTATCTCTGGAATTCGCTGAACACTGTTGCGAATTCAGCTGGATACATTGCTGAATCTGACAACATAAAATCCTCATTCATCACTGAAGCTCAAAATATTCTCCAAAGCATTGGGCAAGCTCCAACCTTTCCCGACAAGCTCGAAACCTTCTTTGCGGTAATAGACCGTGGTTACCAAGAGGAAGCTGGAACAACGACATTCGCAGCGCTAACAACTGATGTTCCGTCAAAAACACGCGCTACTCTTGCCCGGGACACTGATCCGACTGCCGCTCTTGCCTTTTATTACAAAGGACTTACTCAAAATCAGCATTCGTCACTGCTGAGTTCCGAAATTACGATTGATAATCTCAAAAATCATACGGTTCCAGAACCGACCAGCGCGACGGCCCACTTTCAAAATGCGTATGTCAAAGAGACAGTGCTCAACAAGGCCTGTTTGAGCCCAGTCAATGATGATTCAGACCAATTGATCACAGCTGACCGAATCCGTCTTTCTGAAGAGAATGCGACCTATGGCAATCTTCCAGATTCGACTCTAAATAGCCTATTTTTGAATATTTTCGGTCAATATGACACCGAGCTTGTTCAGTATGTTANNGGAGCTCCAGAGAGCCCTTTCAAAACCAGCTCTCTGAATCCAGTGGGAAAGAATCCAACTATTGACTCTCTTCTTGAAACATTTGAGACCGACGACACGGCACTGAAACCGTGTATGGACTATGCTCGAGACTACTATGATTCCCTTTTTCACGTTCAAGAGCAGGCTCTACAGAACATTCAGACAATCGACGAATACCATGACCAGCATGAATCGGTACTCGCGTATTCCGATTCGGATGACCTGTTCGCAGTTTCAACAGATCTCTCTGGTCCTGGCTCTGGATCTGGAACTTCTGGTGACACGAGCGACCAAAACCTTGCATCTCTTGGTTCAGCGCTGCGGTCGCTACTGAAACCAATGGCTGATTCGGCGGTTTTTCAAACCGAAGTTTCAACGAATCGCGCTGCGACGAATGGAACTGAGAAAGCTTTAGAAGAGCATATGCTTTCGAATACGGCTTCCACGCAAAGCAAAATGACGAGCATTGTTAAAGGAGTTGCAACAACCGGCGCAGCTGGAGCCGCTGTCACTGGTGTTGCTGCGCTCGGTGCACCAGTCACCGCGGTTGTTGGATTCATCTTCGCATTGCTCAGCATGGTACCGGCTGGAATTGTCTTCATGGCCTACATAGTGACGTATGCCATGGCCGTTACAGTATCTGCATTTGCAATAATCTACGTGCCGTTCTACCTCCTGTTTCAGTTCGGCAAATCGGTAACGACTCCTGCAACGCAGAGCAACCTCGGTCAACAGCATGGTGTCACCGAGTTACTGATGACGTTCACTATCCCAATAATCGTAACTCTTGAGATGGTCAACTTGGCTGTCTCAAAGGGGATGTTCATGGAGTTCTTCAATCATCTCATCGGAATGCTCGGCATCATCGGCGTAACGCTCGGATCCTCAATAGTCTACAGCGCAATCTCGGTGCCAGTTGATCAAGGTGTGCTGCTCTCGGCGATGGCGGCATCTCTGAAACCGCTTGGAGTAAATATTGGAATGTCTCTACTTGCGATCTCATTTGCGCAGGTAATACGCGGAAAGCTTCAAGGGAATCAAGCAGTTTCAAAAGGCGATGTTGAGGGAGCTGCTCATAAAGTTGCGGAGGCGTCTCTTGTACGAGGTCTCATCAACCCAATTGCGTCAAGCGTCGGTAAACACAAATGGGCCACAAGTAAGGCATCGGCTGCTAAGGACGTTAATCCACTCTAATCAAGGTGAAAATCATGAAAAAATCTGAAACCGACGGAATTAACCTCTTTGATTTCAACACATTCGATCTCGAATTCAGCCCGGTTTTTGATCGCGAATGCCGAAATCTGTTCTACGTAAAACTGCATTCAAGCCACGCGTCTCTGTCGATTGACGAACAACGAGACCCGGGCGAAAACAAAAAATAATTTGAATCTCGGTAACTGAAAAAAACAACAATCTCGGTGAAATGTGATGGATTCAATAATTTCTGACAGCTCCGGTGGATTCACTCTGCTCGCATACGACACAACCCACGCAACTATTCTCGTGAATGGCTTAGCAATCCTTCACGGAATCCTGCCAGGACTGCTCACGATCGGAATCCTCTACTTCCTCATTGCATCATTTATTCGGACATCTACTGGAGATCGGCAGTTTTTCATGTGGATTATGCAGGCGACGGTGGCAACTCTGTGCCTAATGATCATGTTCAATGGAATCTACCTGCCAGGCTTCGGAACTGTTCTGAAACTCCGAGCAAATTCTCCGAAAAAACTCTCAAACATTTACGTCATCAAACATCCTGGTGCAATTCCGAACACCCAGGTCTTAGCCGGAATTTATGCTTTCGGGCCGTTCGAAACAATGGCCATGAATGACGCGGATGAAGAATTTGCGGCCGCTGCCGGTGGAAACAACGCGAAACTCGTCACTGGAACTGGCGGTGCACAGATGCCAATATATCGGCTCAGCCTCGGCTCCGGAGGCATGCTCAACTCTTCATGGGCTGCTCTGAATGGTAGACTTGCAGAGGCTCCGGTTTACAGCTCAATCGCGATGTATCTCGTGAACTCGTTTACGAGCATAATGTACGCGACATTCAATACGGCTGAGGTGCTCTATGTCGACCGATTCAATAGTTTCAACAATGAGAATGCCGTAAAGAGTGGAGAGAAAAAGGTTGGTCTCGTTGCTCCGGCTAAAGAGAGTTTTTATGCTGCTCTGCTCGATGGCGTTGAATCGGTGGTTCAAAAAACTTCGACTCTTTTTGAATTCAACAATGGGTCTTCTGAAAATACAGCCTATGCCGCAACGTCTGGGACATCTTCTACAATCCGTCTCGAACCGCTTGGTGAGGCCTCGGTATCTGTCAACGCTTTGGATGTTACCGAAATGATCACTCATCCTATCGATCTTCCGGATCTATCCTACGATGAATTCAGTCAGAGACTCGTTGGAAGTTCCAGTAGTGAAGGGATTGGAATTGAGAGTTCCAGTGAGTTTGCGGAGCGCTACCATGCGAACGGTGGATCTGGTGATCCGCTCCGAAAAGGGGCGATGTTCGGTATCGGTGCTGCTTCGTGTCTTACTAACGTACAAGCTCCGCTGATTGGAAAATCCGCCGCGATCTTCCATCCAGCCTACTTTCAACCTTCGGACAGGATTACCGGAAGACTGACAAATGAAAGTGGTTCGTGTGCCGTTCCCCTTTTCGGAGGCCTCTGCCTTGACGACTTCATCACGGCTGTTACTGGCTCGAACGGCAACTTCGAATTTCAAGACGCTCTCTCAGCACTTGGGAACATGGCTTCCCAGGAGTGGAACTTTGATGTGCCAGAATGGACCCTTGAAACTCCATCGACAATCTCTCTGCAAAGCACATTGTCAGCTCTTGAGTCGGTTGATGTGGAACAATTTCCGGAAATGAAGCCGTGCGTTGAACTTGGAAAGGACCTTGTCGCGCTTGATCTAACCAAACTCGAAATGAATGAGGATTTTATCGCGGAAACCGATTCGAGGTTTGCTGACCGAGATGCACATGTGGAGATGTATAACGCAATCGCCGGCATTGAGAATAAATCGCGCGATGACGATGATGGATTCTATGCGATCTCAATCGATACGCCAGGCAGCTTGGATGGGTCTGGAGGAAATATGAGTGGTGGTGCTGACTCTAATATGGCCTCACTCGGATCTGCGATGAGGTCAATCGCCTCAGTCCTTACGACGAACTACAACCCGATGCAACTCGAACAGGATACTTCACATACGCCAGTTGAAGAAAAATCGAAAACTACAGGCATCGTCCAGTCGGTCTTAGATTTCGGTCAAACAGTCAATAACTGGACCGTGGTCGGACTTGGTAAGCGAGCCGCCGAATTTGGAGCTGGAGTTGGCAAGGCTGCCTGGGACGGCGGTCTTAGTGGAATGAAGGACCATGTCACTGAAGGCATCAAAGACGCTGCGTTTTCAGGCCTCGAAATGATCATGACTCCGTTCTCGCTGATCCCGATCCTAGCAATCTTGTTGCTTCATACCATTGCCTACTACACGACCATTTTCACCGCTGGGATATTTGTCGTATTGTTTCTGGTCTGGATTGGCCTTGCATGTATCAAGCTCTTCATGGGCACGTCGGATGATGACACGAGGCCGCTTGGAATTGCGATCTTCCCGATCGGTTCTCTGTTTGCGTTTGTCGCTCTCATTGGGGTCACGCTTGCAATCTTTCCGTTCATCAGCGCAGACTGCATGCTCTTCATGAAAATGGCGCGGACCAGCCTTGCAACTGCGACCACTGGCATCCTTTCAGGTTTCGTGGCCGGAGTTTCTGGTAGTCAGGGAATGGTCGAGACTGGAATGGACCTTTTTACAATCGCGATGAAACCGCTCGCCGAGATTATTGGAATTTCGCTGATTCCGGGAATCCTCATGAGCCTGCTGCGTGGAAATCCATATCATCCACAATCAACAACATCTGGGGCATCTGCAGTGCTGCGGTCTGCCGGCAATCCGACTGGTGGAGCGTCCGGCTTGATGTCAACGGTGACAAGGCTCTCTGGAAAATCCAAAACGCCGTCTGGCAGTGCATGAGTATAAAGGAAATGGAGATGACGGCTATGGTCAGCTGATTATAGCCGTCGATCATAGCGGATTGGAAAACAGCTGTGACCTCGCATGCTATGGAGATATGTATGAACGCACCAGCAATGCCCAAAATCATCGAGAAAACCATTCAACTTGAAGATCTTGAAATGGATCCTGAGTTACTCGCCGAATTCATCGAAAGCGATGAACTGGCAAATTCAGAAAAGGGAACTCTATCGGACCTGAACCAGTGCTGAAACCGATGCAGGTACAGTCTGCTTCAGAGGAGGTAAACACTCCGGTTTTTCCGATCACAGCGGCTCTTCAGCAGAAGCTCGGTAGAGTAAAGGTGATCAGAGAATTGAGCGTAAGGATGGGAACCAATCTTGAAACGGCTCGACTTCTTCTGGAGCTTCCAACTGATATTGTAATGGATTTATCATCTGCATTACGCGGGAAGCACGCAACTGTGACGGACCTCTGTGTCATTCTTTCAATGTTCTATGGAATCAGGATCAACGACACGCAATTCACTGCGATGCTCGTACAGCTAGACCCGGGAGAGAGACTCCGTCGAAAAAGAGAAAAGCGCAAACGTCGAAAACAGGCGCTGAAAATCAAGAAAAAAGGTGCTGCGGAAGTGGAGGCAGAAATTGAGATGGAAGGACCGTCACTCAATTGAAATTTCTTGAAAAGATATCAATTAATAATTGATTTCATGAACGAAATTATCGTATAACTCTCGAAATTGCAGTTTAGGCTACTACATTGTAAACCATAATTCGGAGTTTGAAGATGAACAAATCAGATTTGATTAAGGCTTTCGTCGATGAAACCAAGGTTTCAGACAAGGTAGGTAGCAGCATTATCGAAACTATCTTGGACAAAATGACTGAATCTCTGATTCAAGGCGAAAGTATAGAATTGCGTGGCTTTGGCAGCTTTACAATCAAAAAATATGAAGGCTATGAAGGCCGAAATCCTAAAACTGGAGTCGTTACAATCGTCAAACCGAAAAAGCTCCCGTTTTTCAAGCCGGGTAAGGCTCTTCGCGAATCGGTCAATTCGAATCGGAGAACTGTTTCGAAAGCTAAAAACAAGAAATAACGTGTAGGAATCGAGATTTGATCTGACAAAAACCTCTGTGCTCCCTTCCTGCCAAGAGTAACCAGAAAGAATTTAGTCAGGGAAGCAACCGCGCGCCTTAAAAACGACGGTGTTTCCGATGTATCCTCGTCTATTGTATCGTGGTATTCAAATCAGCCATTATTCGGCTCTCATTTGGCAATATTGCATCAGAACAAACGGAGTTGCTTTTAAATTTGTTTTCCTTACACATCTCGATGAGTTCGAAGGACTGTGCGGGAGTAAAAGAAAAACTCATCTTAGGCCCCCTTGATGGATAAGGATTTTCGTTATGCTGGTTTTTAGTCTCCTCAACCTTAGCTGTTGCTGGGATTTTCCCGCTATGTACTGAATCAATTACGCATTTATTTCGTTCTGAAGGACGAAGGTCTGGTGACATGCATGAAGGATAGACTTTCATGCACATCTCCATTTCTTTTTGATTAAAATCAAACTGTTCACATGCAATTCTTACACCTAACTTATTTATGTTATCATCCATTTCTTGAAATGCATTGCCGGCTAATGATAGCGATGGATAGAATGTTAATAAAACAAATAATAGCAAAAAATTAAATTTATTTTCTGAAGCAAAGGCTATTTGTTGTTTTAACATTTTTATCTCCTTAGGTGGAAAAGATAAATTATTCAATAACTCAACTCAGAAAGTTGAGATACTAAAAATCATATTTCAAGAGCTGGAACCATTCATGTGTATGCATTCATGTGTGATACCTTTGAGAACCTTTCCTCTGCAAAATGGAGACTAAATGGGATCAGTTGGTTCTTCTTTGCTCTCATCCGCGGTAGCAACCTGACGCCATTCTTTTTGATAAATCGCTTCATGAATGTTTCGAAGGTTATTCTCTATTTTTGCGAATATGAGATAAAGGGCGAGAAACATGAAGATTCCAAAAGATACTCCAGCCGCCATGAGATTTTGCAGCGCGTCAACTTTAGCCGAACGAACTCTATTGAGCTCGGCGTTCCATTCATTCTCGACTCGGTCCTTTTCGCTTTTTTCGAATTGCAGCTTTTCGTCCTGAATTGTTCTCCAGGTATCAGCGTGAAATTCAAGAATAGGTAAGAAAATGGTTTTTACTTTGCCCTCTTTTTTGAGTGCAATTAACGATTCATCTTCCAGTGCCTTACAGATAAATGGTTTTGCCGCCCTGACCCAGGCTTCCCCCAAAAGTGGGGAATCGGCTATCCTTTCAAGCCTTGATCTGAATTCGTTTACCCGTTGCAGGTTTTGAGTATCATCTATATTTTCAATTACCGCGCCGATTTTTTTGCCGAAGTCGGCTGAACAGCGATACAATGCCGTCGCATCTTCTAAATACAATAATGACGTTTGCTGACTGTCTTGCTGAGCGGGTATTGTTCCCTGATTATTTTCCTGCTTTTCTCGATCAATAAGAAATTGTTTTAATCTGTCCAGGTTTATCTCCTTTACTGGATCTTTTTCCGGAGCTTTTTGAGCGGGAGTTGGTTGCTTTGGCGTTTGTGAAAGCTGATAGATGGCGTTACCGCAAAGAATCAGAATGGAGAGTAGAGCAATTCCCATAATGAACAAAACGGTACCCTTGAAAATTTTAAGAAAGAAAACCTCTAAGTTCTGAGTCGAATGTGCCATATTTCCCCTTAAGACATAAAAATTGTGTTTACAGGATGTTCATCCTGCGTCACGATGGAGAGAGGCAAGGAATTGATTCGATCTTGCCATCGACGTGTTGTAATGATGGAAGAAAGGCTATAAATCCATAGGTGAGACCTTTTCGGCTGAAGGAGTGGTCTGCTTTGTTTCTTCAGGAGTTGCGTTACTTGTAGGAGGAACAGAGGGAACAATTTCTGCCTGTGGAGTTGTTGCAGCCTGCGATTGAGCCCCAGACTTTGCCGATTGTTCTTTGTTTTGCTGCAGCAATGTGTTGATAGTTGCCTTATCGGCCTGACCGGTTTCTGGAAGATTGTTCTCTTTCTGAAATTTCTTTATGGCTGCAATTGTACCCTTGCCCAGCTTACCGTCTACCGGCCCAGGTTCATAACCCAAGTCAAGGAGTTGTTGTTGTACTTGGGCGATTATTTTTCGGGAACCTTTCTTTTTGCCACCTTTGGCTTTGGGAGTGTTATCCAGAGTTACATCTCTTTCGGGTGGGGATATTATTTCGGTGGATGCTGTTCCACTTGATTGAAGGCTTTCGAACGCGGGTGTTATGATATTTTCTGCAAATTCACTGAACGTTGCGCCACCTTGGCCGAATACACCTCCTTTCTTCCATTCACCGCTTCCCGCCCAGGATATTTCACTTGTACCAGTATCAATTAGCATGACGTCAAGTGAGGCTCCGGCACCTTTCGAGATGAAGCCAACATCCAATTTTTCTGATTTTAAGCGTGATACAAGTAAAAAATCACAGCTCAATATCCGCCCCAGAGTCATAACATGTCGTTTGTCCATTACTCCGGTAGCTTCGTAGCTTGACAGGAGCTGTTCAAAATTCGTCAGACTGTTTGTTTGATTCAACTGATAGACTACATCGGCGATGTCCGTGATAATGGCTGAAGGAACTTTTGCTCGCAAGGCCGGCGCCAAACGTTTGTTCACTTCAGTCCTCATTGCCATAACAGAGTCCGGCGCCAAGGACGTCTGCATCTTTGCCGGTAAAATTGCAATTCTTTTATTGTTGAATATTGAGGCATTGGTGACTTGAATAACACTTTGTGAACCGGTCACGCTCATGCATCCCTGGCTGATCAGCATTACGGACAACATCATCATTGACCAGAAGAAAATGTAAGGTTTTGTTCGCATCTCGTCTCCGTAGGTTGAAGTGTTGAATATTGTTTCCTGTCAGAAAGTGTTATTCATTGTATTTCGACCTTTTTTAGGTGATCCGTCCTTCCAGAATTTGCTAGAGTAGTTTGATAGACATCAATTTTTTCAGACATGAGTGGTCTTGATCTCAATAGGCCGAAGTATCTACTTTCATGGATTCTAACTGTTTGCTGTCTTTGCCCGGTTGCGTGCCGGTAGAGGCACCCCCAGTCTGTTGGTTTTCCATGGCTGCCGCGGCAGCCTTGCTCACCTGGGCTGAGGACGGCGTCCAGGCGATAACCGTTCCCGCCACGTCTTGACCTGTTTCCGGATGCTTGGCATTCCATTCTTTGATTACACGCAAGCCGCTCAGTTTAACCTTGACGTTTTTGCCGGTGATTTTCTTTTGATATTCTCGCACAACTTCCGTGCCAAAGGTCATGTCGGAAAATTCACGAGACAATTCTTCGCTCAACTCGCTCTCACGCAAGGTGAGTCCTTCCTGAATGAAATTGACAATGGCGGCTCGAGCCCGGTTGGCAGCGATCTGATTGGCATCTTGAATCGCGGCTAGTTCACGGCCTGGGGCCGCTCTCCTTGGCTGTGCCTGGCCATACGCCATCACTGCATACTGGCCCTTTTCATCGACCACTATTTTCGCCCCTACGGAACCGATCAACACAGCTTCATCCGTAGGCATGTGCTCCGCCAGTGGTTTGCCCGGCGTCACAGCCGGAATGCTGTACTCATCGTTCATCAGGCTCAACGCCAACCGGTTAAGCTTTGGTGTCCAGATAACGCCGACAAGCACCTGGTATTCATCATTAGTCATTTTCCCTTCCGTAGAATAAATCGGGGTGGCACCGATCAGGGTTTTCATGGCAATTCCCTGAATCTGCCGCTTGAACCGGGATTCGGCTATCTGCTTCAGTTCTTCCGGAGTCTTGCCGGCATATTTTTCCGGATCATATTCCGGGTCGAGTTTTTGGAGGGCGGCGTTAAGGCTGCTTTCTGTCAGCGCCAGGGATTTCTTGCCTATGCGGTCCAGCGTATCCGCCACTTCATTGAGCTCCTGGATCTTATGGATATCACCATCCTGCCAGGTCGCATTTTCCAAGACCTCCAGGCTGCGTTTTGTGTCGGTAGATTCCACCAAGCTACGGATAATCTTTGCTTTAGCATCTAATTCCGCCCGTTCAAAGGCTGCCACCCGGGAATCGATCCAGCCGGGTTGACCAAGCCGCACGGCAACGGAAACCGTCGCAGATGCGATTATTTTTCCATCCGCGTGGATAACGCCGTTTTCTGTCTCGTCCGAAGGCCAACCTTGGGTCTCGACAAAAGCCCGCCATTTTTCATTCAAGTTGGCAATGGCGACGATTTCCTTCTTCTGAGCGGCCTCTTCGCTGGATTTGAGGAGCAGGTCAGGATTATCCTCGCTATGGGCGTACCCCGTTGCCAGGAAAATGGTTGCCAACAGTATGGTTGCGATGCGTTTCATGTATTCTCTCTCCTTTTATTGTTCAGTAGTGCCTTTCCAGGAGAACCTGATGCGGCCTCCTTGAACGGTGGTAACCGTGACGAGCCAGTTCTCGTCATCGAAGGCTGCCCGGATTGCTTCGGCGAGTTCCGCGCCTTCACCCTTGAAAGTGACATTCTTGATAAATTGTCCTTCTGCGTATTTGGCCGGTGTAGTGGCAGTTACCCTATGAAGCCCCTGGATGATGGCATCGGCTCTGGGCACAGCATCTCCCGGCAGGGAATCGATCATTACCGTCTGCTCCATGCCGTTATTCCATGTCTGGTTCCAGACCTCCGCCAATTTCCGAACCAGATTCTCCGAAACCGCAGGGGCAACGGCTCCGATGCACTTCTCTTTTGCCTGGTCGAGAGAAAACCCGGCATCCGGCCCGTGTGACTGTTTAAATTCAGCAACAGTCGTTCCCCGTTCCTTGTCGCTGATCTTGTAGGATACGTGACAATGTACCGTCGTGGTTCCCAATGCGGGCATCTCTTTCGTCTGCACAACCTGAAAAAGTTCTATCAAATATTGCGGATTCACTTCGCTGGAGATCATGATGCCGTTGTGGATGAGATTGTCGCGGAAAAAACGCAGGGTTCGGTCATCTTGATTTTCACGGGACGTTCCGTCTAGGTCTTCCGCAAAGTTTAAGACGACAACCGGTTTCCCTATCCGAGTCCAGAAGTATCCAGCATCCTGTTTGGCTACGGCTTCCTGTTCGGAGTCGACAGCGATCTTGGCCGTGACGTAATATTGCCCTTTCTCCTGCCATTCCCTGACAATCTCCACCAGCCTGGCATGCCCCTTGGTCTGTGTAGCTCCAGCGGCATTGTGCCGACTCTGCTGCCGGGTGGCCGTGTCGGCTTTTTCTGCGGTGATCATGGTATCTTCCCTTGTTCGAAGGGAATCGCTTCGCTCACCACTCACTGTTGCCCCGGTCACCTGTAACAACGCCAAGTCAAGTGCATTGCGCAGAGCGCGCTGTCGAAGTAATTCAACATTGTTGATTTCCGAATCGGATTGCGGGGAGGCTACTCCTGTTTGCGTGGTTTCCGTTGCCGCGTGACCATTTATACAAGTCAATAGGAAGAAAACGATGAGAAAAAAACAGAGAGAAAAAGTATTCCGCATAGTTGTCGACCTTTTTGGACAAAGAAACGAAGATGGTTAGTAGGGTTTAAAGAGATGTCATCACTGCTGTTTAAATAGAACAGAGTTTTAAATAATCCAATTTTGCGAAATTTAACTGTCAACAAAATTGGGTGAAAAAAGGTTCATCCGGTTTAGGTGTACCCTGGTGTAACTCCTAATTGATATTTCAATCAAATGCCAAATTTATGGTTTAAAAGAGTTAGTAGTTTTATCATCAAAGACGAGAACCCCTCCTTTTTGTGCCCCCATTGCTACTGTAATATTTTCATAACATATAAAATTTATCCAAACAATTCATTGGATTCCCGATTGTTTTAACTGTGAAAGAGGGCTTTTACCTCCAAGATTTCCTGAATGTTTATCACAAAATCGGTAACCACTATTCAAGTAGAAGAAAAATTCCAAAAGGGATAGTCTTTGGCGGAGGAGGTGGAGGTGGTGGAGTATTATTAACTTTGAATGCCCATATTGGTCGATCATCAAAATTAGGTCTAGCCGAAAAATATAGAGTATCGTTTATTGTTGTAAAACCGCTTGGATAACTACTCATGCCAAGGTCTCCGGGGAAAATATCCTTAACAAGTGTTGTGCCGGACGTAGTTCCATCACTTTGCCACAATTCTTCCCCATGAATTCCATCATCCATGGCAAAGAATATTTTGCTTTGAAAAGCAAATAGTTTTGGGAAGAACATTGGTATGTATCCGGATGGAAATTTTTTTACTATGCCTGTTCCAGAAGGTGTCCCGTCAGTTTTCCATAATTCTAGTCCATCAGAATTGCTGCTTGCACGCAAGAAGTACATATGGCTATTAATTTTAGCTAACGAACCTATTTGAAGATTTGATATGTTTATAGGAGTCGTGCCATTGACCGTTCCGTCTGTTTTCCACAAACCCCACTCCTGTTGCTTGGATGCTACAAAAATATATAAATTATTTCCAAATTTTTCAAAATCATTAACAAAATTAAATTCGTTAGATATCAACGGAAAGGTACCTTGCGCTGTTCCATCACTTCTCCATAACGTATTAGTACTAATTTTATTAGTATACCTATTGAAAAAGAAAAATATATTATTATCTCCTCCTAGCGGGTAGTAGGCTTCTATCATAATGTGTGCATAAGTGTAATCACCAAAAATATCTTTTATTCTATGAGTACCTGCTTTTGTTCCATCGCTCTTCCATAATCCCAAGTCATGAATTCCGTCTTCGCCAAGAAAAAAAAGAGTAGCGCCTGTACTTGTTAATCGCCAAATTTGGTTCAACCCTGAGTATCCTGGTTGTGGAGGAGAAATTGCGGGTAAAGTTCCTGTCTTCGTACCGTCTGTTTTCATTAATACAGCGTCGTCTCTATAATACGTAGGATAATATACTGTATTGCCAATTATTCCATAATGGTAATCCCCATTTCTATTTATATAGAAATCACTATCTATGTTGCCATCAAGCATAATTGTTCCGTTTTCGGTTCCATCCGTTTTCCATAAATTCGGTGACATTGTGCCATCATGACTTAAGGCATGAAAGAAAAGATTATTATTTACAGTAAACTTATCACTTCTAGAAGCAAAGTACGTATTAGAAGACTCTTGACAGGAATCCTTAATTAATTTCAGAGCAGCTGTTTGCGGATCATAACTATAAATATCGAAACAATCACCTTCTGTAAATAAGATCAGTTTGTCGTTTGTCGTGCCATAGTCTAAGTCATTTTTAAAGTCATCATTAATTACAATGCAAGGTTCACTCCCAAAAATAACATTTGTCTGGAAAAGCATAATGAATAATATGGTGAATAAAGATAAATTCTTCGCCATTAACCCCACCTCACTTGTTAGAGATTAGTATCAATTTAGTCCACTATACTATTGCCCCATAGTCAAGATAAATTTTTAAATAATTATGGACAATTAATTGTTTCTCCATAACCAAGAAATTATGAGCACCAGATACAGAATTCAAAGACCGCTTTCTTTATTCCAGTGCCATATCCATATCGGGATAAAGAAATGATTTTCAATGCATAAATGATTTATAAATTTAGATACAAAAATGTTTACTAAAACCGGAAAAGATATATTTATTCTATAACTAGTTCTTTAAAGCTTGCAAAAAAATTTCCTCCATGACCGTTGGTATAACTTACAGCAGCAATAATATGTTTACCGTCACCTTTAATATCTCGAAAATTTATTGATGAGATTCTCGGAATGCCAGCAGGAAAATCAGGAGGATTAATCTTGAGTTCTGCTGATTTAAAAAAATATTGATTCCCAAGTTCATCAACGAGATAAGTGTTTTTTTCTGGATCATCTAAAGCAAAGCTTACGGCTTCATTTGTCCTATTAATATATCTTAATTTTAATTCGATATCTGAACCATTCCGCCTTAAAGACACCACTTCAATTCGAAACCAATCATTCTCAAAAACGGCCTGTTGTTGCGATTTATTGGCATTTTTGGGCGATTGTGCAGAAGCATCCTCGGGCGAAACGGTTGAAGGTTCACTGTCAATCTGTGTTTCCAACAGTTGCGCGATGAGCGGCGTCTTTGGCAAAGCGACCTCGGAGGCGCTGATGGCATCGCCGGTGCCGATGTCAACCAATCGGCCATTAAGGTTGATTTCGTTGCCCATATCGTTGATTGTACCCAGCAGCATGCCTTCCGCTCCTAGCAACTCACCAATCTTTTTGGCCGATTCCATGTTCACCAGCCCGGAGTAGCCAAGCTTCTGCTCCTTGAGGACTCGCTCTAACTGGTCCCGTTCCACCACTTGCATCCCTCTGTTGGTCAAAGAGGTGACCATTTTTTCCTGCAGGTTTTTAGTCAACTGGTTGAAGGACTGGTTATAACTGAATTGGCCGACCACTATTCGCTTGACCTGCTTGCGCAGCGGGTAGGCCAGATCGCCGGACTGTGGAACCCCTGTTTTTTCCACTACTCTACAGATTGACATTTTCTCCCGCACCTTAATGACTTCCACTTTGGCGACTGGCACTTCCTCGTTACCAAAGATTTCGCTGCCTACTTTGAGCGGAGCGCCTGGGCGGACAATCTCAAACCTGTTGCCCTCTACCACGCCATCCACCTGACCAAGGGTCAGATATACCTCAGTATCCGAACCTTTAATCACCTCGCCCTTCAGCGAAGAGGTTGAAAGCTGCTCTATCATTTTCTCCAACTGCCTATTCAGGTCGTCAGCCGCCAGAACTGGTGAGCAACATACAATCACCCCGAGTACTAAGGCGCGACAAATAACGCGTATCAGCTTATTGATGCCTTTCATGATCTCTCCTCTGGTTATTTCAAATAATTTGGACGTGAAATAGATGCGTCATACACTCAACACAACACCACCAATTTGATCATATTGATTATCATAAAGTCATTGAAAAGCCAAAGAAAGATTTAACCCTATTCCGACTCCATTCCTGCTGTCATCTATGTGCCTTCTTCTTTTGATAGCGTTCGTGTCGAATCTGCGTCGAAGATCACCGGCTCCTGACCGACCTCAACCTCGCCATACTTGAGAGTGCCGGCGCGTTCATAGACGCGCAGGACAGCACCTGTAGCGGTCTGTTGCGTGTCGACAAGTCGGAAACTGCACGGATCGTGCCTTCACCAAACAGGCGTTTGCCGGTGCCGAGAACTACGAGAAAGAGCCAGATGCGTAGCGTTGTCGATGAGATCGTGCTTAAGCAGGGTCTGGAGAAGGTTGCCGCTGCCGTGGACCTGATTTCACCGCTTTCTTGAGCCTTGAGCTTCCCACCCTCCCCGGCG
>DIEQ01000112.1 GCA_002418705.1 Mageeibacillus sp. UBA5770
CCAATGACACACAATGGACATTGTGATTCACTCATGCATAACCCACAAGCGCCCTTTTAGCAGCGGTTTCAAGCTATATTCACAAAATGAACCCTGGACAGGACAGGAGGAATTGTAGTACTATGCCTTGTACGAAGTCTTTTTCTGGAAAAGCTTAAAGGCAAAAATTTTACAGTTCCAAGTGGCATGTCACCCTGAAAACCACGTATTTGCAAGGGTTTCCGGGTTTGAGAGCAGTAAATTGTAGTGTAGTAACCTATTTTTTCATGGCGGCGATTAATTTTTTTATCTCACCGCGTTTTCGGTATTTCAGGTTCAATTCGACGCCAAAAACCTGCTCCATGCTGCGAATGACCGTATCTGTGTAATGGAAGTTGTAGACGTTCTCGCCGATGTGACTGCAGGTGTATTTGCGCAAAGAATCGATGAGTTCAAAAGCCGAGAATACACGCTTCCCATCTTTCTGCGGGCAATCTTCAACAGCAGGAAGCTTGGCCTGATTCATGCGCAACTCGAGAATCCGTATCTGGGGCAGGGCCACAAAGCAGGTCAGGAAGTGGGCTTCGATGTGTGCTTCCAGCGAAACATAGATTGGCCGGGTCTTGAAATCGGACTTGGAGATCTTGAACGTTTCCTCGATTTTCCATAACCCATGGTAGGTCTCGATAATCTCGGAATCGCTTTTATCCAGTTCACTGGTGACGATTGCATAGTAGCCGTCATACTGCTCCTCTTCGTGAATTTTGGTCTCATCGAGGTACAGCATCGATTTAGTCTCAACGATTTCCCCGTCCTCGTTGAAACGCAGTCCCTTGATATAGCTGGCCGCGCTGTAGGCCAGAGCCCGGTTCAGACTGGACGGTGACTGCAGGTACTTTTGCGCTTTGGCAATGGTGCGGCTGCGTTCGTAGCGGGCCTTGTCCGCATAATCCTGACTGAAGAACACTACTTGCTTCTGGTCGATCCGGATCTTTTTCTTTTTGCCCTGGGCATCCGTAAAGGTGATTTCTTTCGGGTAGATGCGGGACTTGCACTTGCTGTTCGCGCCATTGACCTTGCAACCGTTCTGTTCCAGAACATATTGTTTGAATTCCTTGTCTGCGCCGCGGATGGACTGACTGTAAATATAGCCATTGCCTTGCGCCAGCTGGCAGGCAATATTAGCGCCGCAGTTGAGCCCCTTGTCGGCCACTACGACCAACCGGCCAAGCCCGTAATTTTCTTTGAGTCGATTCAGGAGCGGGTTGAGCGACAGTTTTTCGGACTGGTTTCGCGGAAACAGGTGGTAGGCCAGGGGCAAGCCTTGATTGTCAAGCAGCAGCCCCATCTGGATAATGGGGTTGGGGTGATGTTCTTTGCTGGGACCTCGGCGCCGCAGCTCATCCTCCTGGTCGATCTCAAAGTAGTAATTGGTGACGTCATAGTAGGCATATTCCTGGTTCCGGCCATATAGCTTTTTCACGGCCTCGTTGAGCCAAGTCTGCAAATCCAGGTTGAAGCGGTCGAAATAATCCAGACTTCGGTACACCGACTCCAGGGAAGGCGCCATGGTTTCAAAGAACTGGTTTTGCTGGTCATAGGCCTGTTTTTTGGAGCCCGGGTCGAGAATCCGGAAATATACCAGCAGGCGGAAGACGGCGTTTAAGTTGAAGTTGATCTGGAGACGGTTCTCATGTCGCTGAAAGAAGGTATGGATGCCCAGTTCATGGTAGAGTTTTTCGAAGACGGCATAGCCGAGGTTTTTCAAGCCGATTTCCGATTGGTCAATTTTTGCCAGGGGATCTAAAACCAGCTGAATCGGCTCGGTTTCCAGAGCCTTTTCTGCCATGCGCTGCCGGGCAACTTCACGGAAATGAGCGATAGGATCATCGTAGATTTTCTCAAGCTCGTCCAGATAACCAAGTGTCTCAACATTTTTCTGACGGATCTTGCCGTTTTCACGGTAGCCGTGTGTGAGGGTGAGAAGAATTCGGCCATTTTTGCAACTGTTTTTCTTAACGTACATGACGGTAATCCTTTCAGAATTCTCGATAAGAGTATTGCACCACAAAACTATGTAACATTTATATTACATAAAAATGAACAAAAAAGGAGCCGCAGATCGCGGCCCCGTCGATGTTTTAAGATTTTGGCTATTTCATGCTACTGCAAAAGAAACGAGAACGGCGGCGGTCGGGTCTGAATCCGTTAAAAAATATTCAAAAAAAGGGTTGCATTTGATCAACATACGCAGTAAAGTATTAAATGATAATTTGCTTAAGTATTAACCAAGTTAAATGTTAGTTAAGGAGAGGAGAACCATTTGGATAGTCAGCTGAAAGATCAACTCATGAAAGCCATGCTCAGTTCAAAAAAGATGCTGATCCTGATGACTGCAAAAGCTGAAATTCCTTTTGCAGAAATTGCGATACTTACGCATATATATCAACTCACCAATAAAGAATTGACTGATGATGGTGTCCGGGTGACGTGTATTAAAGATCAAACTCATATTTCCCTGCCTGCGGTTTCCCAGCAGCTGCGCACATTGGAACAAAAAGGTTTCATTGAACGCAAAACAACTGTTAAAGACCGTCGGATTACCCTTGTCACTCTCACAGCGGCAGGATATGAAATTCTTAAAAAATATATTGACTACAGGGATCAGTTGCTGGAAAAACTTGTTTTGGAAGTCGGGGAAGAGAATATATGGAAATACATAGAAATGTCGATTAAAATAATGAACTGCCTTGAAGATACAATCAGGAAAACAGAGTAATTGTATCATCAGAGGCTTTCCATAAAAATTACACCACAAGAGAGGATAATTAGATTTTGAAAAAATTAGCAAAATATCTGAAACCTTATTCATTGATATTAGTATTAGTACTTCTTCTTCTGTTCGGTCAGGCAATGAGCGATCTCAATTTGCCGAATTATATGTCGAAAATTGTTAATGTCGGCATCCAGCAAAATGGAGTGGAAGAGGCATCCCCAAAGGCGATCAGCCAGAACGGTATGAAGCTTATGCAGACATTTATGCTGGCGGACGAGAAGAAACTTGTGCAGGACAACTACACGCTGGTGTCCGGAACCGATCAGAATGCACAGGGCAAGTCCTATGAAAGCATGTACCCGAATGCCAAAGACGCACAGATTTATGTGCGCAATTCCGTTTCCGCGAGCATTTCTGACCAGCTCGACATCACGTTTGGAAGTGCTACCTGGACATTCATCAATGTGATGACGGACTATGCCAAGCAGCAGGGACAGACGACGACAGCTTCGAGCGGTACCGTCGATGTAAAAAGCATGGATTTTGCGAAATTGTACGCTATGCAGCCGCAGCTTGATATGATGCCGGAATCTGTCGTCCAGAATGCACATGACAAGGCGGTTGCGAACGACCAGTCCATTCTCAAGCAGAGCGCAGCGGCATTCAGCGGAAGTTTCTACAAGGAACTTGGTGTTAGCCTGACTGATATTCAGACTGCGTACATTTTAAAGATTGGCGGAGCGATGCTTCTCATTGCACTACTGGGAGGTATTGCTTCCATCTTTGTCAGTTTGTTCTCCTCGCGTATCGCGGCAGGTGTTGCCCGAACACTGCGGGTGGATATTTTCAACAGAATTGAGAGCTTTTCCAATAATGAATTTGACAAATTCTCAACAGCTTCCCTTATTACCCGGTCCACCAACGATGTCACACAAATTCAGACACTCCTTACAATCGGAGTCAGAATGCTCCTGTACGCCCCGATCATGGCGGTAGGCGGTGTCTTTATGGCAGTGAATAAATCCGCCTCCATGAGCTGGATTATTGCTGTAGCCTGTATCGTGCTGGTCGGTATGATTCTCATTGTTCTTGCTGTGACTCTGCCCCGATTCAAGTTAGTCCAGAAGCTGATTGATAATTTGAATCTTGTTGCCAGGGAAAACTTGAGCGGACTGATGGTCATTCGTGCCTTCGGTACCCGTGATTTTGAAAAAGACCGTTTCGATAAAGCGAATAAGAATCTTACAAAAGTGAATTTGTTTATCAACCGTACAATGTCATTTATGATGCCGGCCATGATGCTGATAATGAATGGTGTTATGCTGCTGGTCGTATGGGTCGGTGCCCATCAGATTTCCGAATCCACCATGCAGGTTGGTGATATGATGGCCTTTATGCAGTACGCCATGCAGATTATCATGAGTTTCATGATGATTGCCATGATGTTCATCTTTGTGCCTCGTGCCGCAGTCTCTGCAAACCGTATCGCGGAGGTTCTCGAAACCCATACCACCATTATCGATCCTCCGAATCCGAAAAGCCTTGAGACTTCCAAAAAAGGATACGTGGAGTTTAAGGATGTTAATTTCCGTTACCAGGGCGCGGATGAGGATGTCCTAAGTGACATTACCTTTACTGCCAAACCCGGTGAAACCACTGCTTTTATTGGATCAACCGGATCCGGTAAATCAACCCTTGTTAATCTGATTCTTCGTTTTTACGATGTCACCAAAGGTCAGATCCTGATAAATGATGTTGATGTGCGGGAAGTTTCCCAAAAGGACTTACGGTCACACATCGGATATATCCCTCAAAAAGGGGTCCTGCTTTCAGGAACGATAGCTTCGAATTTGCGTTACGGCAAAAAAGACGCGACGGATGAAGAAATTCTGAAGGCGTCACAGGTCGCACAGGCGATGGAGTTTATCGATGAAAAGACAGATCGTTTTGAATCGGAGATTTCCCAGGGCGGAGATAATGTTTCCGGCGGTCAGAAACAGAGACTGTCCATTGCCCGTGCCCTTGTAAAAAGAGCACAGATCTATATTTTCGATGACAGTTTTTCAGCGCTGGACTTCCAGACGGATATTGCCCTTCGAAAAGCACTGAAAGCAAACACCGGTGACAGTACGCTTCTCATTGTTGCACAGCGTGTCAGCACCATTATGAATGCGGAACAAATCATAGTTCTCGACAATGGAAGAATTGTCGGGAAGGGCACACACAGGGAACTTCTGGCAAGCTGCCCCGAATACTATGAAATTGCTTCTTCGCAGCTGTCAAAGGAGGAATTAGAGTGAGTGAGAATAACGTTAAAAAACCTGCAGGACGCCGTTCGATGGGCGGACACCGTCCGATGGGCGGTCCCGGAGCATTAATGCCCGGTGAAAAAGCCAAGGATTTCAAAGGTACGATGAAAAAACTCTTAAGTTACCTCGGCAAATATAAGATCACCATTATCATCGTTTTCATTGTTGCCATAATATCAAC
>DIEQ01000018.1 GCA_002418705.1 Mageeibacillus sp. UBA5770
TGTCCTGGCCGATTTTCTGATCGGCGCCCATGCCCTTGTCCAGGCCAACTGTATTCTTTCCCGGGATATTGGGGTTTACAGAACATATTTTAGCGACCTTACGTTGGTTGGTGCAATCTGAAAGTTAAAGAGATCAAAGATGACCTGCCTATGAGCAGCGATATTGTATTGAGGTAAATATGCATAACCCTTTTATTACCAGGATTACCATCAGGAACTACAAAAGCATTGCCGCCTGTAGAATTGATCTTCATGATCTAACCTTCCTTGTTGGCCCGAATGGTTCCGGGAAGAGCAACTTTCTTGATGCCTTCCGCTTTACGTCGGACTCTTTGAAAACATCATTGGATCATGCCCTAAGGGAACGGGGAACGATCAAGGAAGTTCGCAGACGTTCAGGCGGCCATCCAAATCGTTTCGCCATACGACTTGACTTTGTTCTGTCTCCATTACAGTCCGGTCATTATAGCTTTCGTATAGGAGAAAAACCGGCCGGAGGATTCGAGGTGCTTGCAGAAGAGTGTTTTGTCCACGATGAAGCGGTTCTCGGCGATCCTCATTTCTACAGCGTAAATGCCGGAAAAGTCCACGCCTCATCCTTTAACTCGCCGCCGGCCAGCCTCTCCGATCGGCTTTATCTTGTCGCGGTATCGGGATTTTCGGAGTTCAGGCCCGTCTTCGACGCCTTGTCGCGCATGGAGATTTACAATCTAAATCCTCGTGAAATTTCAGCTATGCAAAGACCGGATCCGGGCGAGCTTCTGCGTCGTGACGGCAGTAATGCCGCAAGTGTTCTTCAAAAACTGCCGGAGACTTCCCAAAAACTTGTCAGTTCGTTCCTTTCCAGAATTGCAAAAGGCGTATCGGGAGCCGAGTCGAAGACTCTCGGTTCACAGGAAACAATAGAGTTTCGGCAGGCAGTCAAAGGGCAGAAACATCCCTGGCATTTTCTGGCATCTTCCATGTCGGACGGCACATTGCGTGCTTTTGGTATCTTGTTGTCAGTTTTCCAGGCAACCACCGGTGCTAATACGGCCCCTCTGCTGATCGGGCTTGAGGAGCCGGAAATGGCTCTCCATCCAGCGGCAGCCGGCGTACTGTTATCGGCGTTGCGTGAAGGTGCGCGCCATTGTCAGATATTAGTTACCAGCCATAGCGCTGATCTCCTTGACGATCCGGACATACCGACGGAATCTCTATTGGCTGTGGATGTGCAGGACGGTGTAACACGAATTGGTCCCATAGATCAGGCCGGGCGGCAAGTACTCCATGATCGCTTATTTACGCCAGGTGAACTTCTCCGACAGAACCAGCTTACACCGGATGAAACAGCACTTTCCGACGTGGACGATGATCGACAACTGCAACTCTTTGGTGAAAGCAGGCGGTAAAATGGTTCATGTCGTACCGATAGTTGAAGGACATGGAGAAGTTGAAGCGGTCCCCGTATTGCTTCGCCGCATTGCAGAAATGACATATCCAAGACCGCTGTTGAAGATTAATCATCCCATTCGTGTGAAGATCGGTTCATTTTTAAAGGACGATAGCTATTTTAAAAAGCAAGTTACTCTTGCCGCGGCCAAAGCGGCCCAGTCCGGCGGGTTCGTTCTAATTCTGCTTGATTGTGAGGATGACTGCCCAGCCATTCTCGGTCCCCAAATTCTTGAGCACGCAAGGGCTGTTCGTAGCGACGTGAATTATGTGGTTGTCCTTGCCTATCGCGAGTACGAGAGCTGGTTTCTTGCCGCAGCTCCGTCTCTGCGAGGTATCTATGGATTTCCCCTTGATCTGGAACCTCCTGCCGATGTCGAGGCGATCCGTGACGCCAAAGGCTGGCTGGGAAGCCGAATGGACCGCAAATACGATGTGACGACACACCAATTGGAATTTACGAGTAGGTTCGATATCTCACAGGCGAGAACTAATAAATCTTTCAACAGGTGCCTTGAGAGAATAACGACCATGTTCAGGATGTTGATATAACGAATAGGGTTTGCGGAATCGTCAGATAATCGTCAGGTAAAATTGCTTAATCGTCAGATGGGTGATGCCAAATTTCGTGGTATTAATTGTCAGATAATCATCCGATAGCTTTGGGAGAAAGCATGACCTATAATAAAAAGCTGATCATTAATTTCGGTCAAAAAATAGATTGACAACCGGTCAGGAAGTATCATAATGATACCAAAAGTAAGAGAAAAGCATAAACCTCATTACGTTTTAAGTAAATTTAAAGTTCTTTTCCGCAACGAAAATACCCGGACGGTTACCCAAAAGGCGCGCAGTGGCGCGGCGTCAGAAGGGTATATGACCATTGAAGATATAGAGAGTATAATTAACCGGCTTTGTTCCGAGCATTTTTACAAGTCCATGACGACGTTTCAAAACCATAAAATCTGGCAGGATGTTTACAAGTTTGTGGACGAAGAAAAGAAACTTTATATCAAATTGCAGTTTTCTGTAAACGGCGATAAAGCCGTCCTTATTCAGATGAAGAAAGACGAAGGGAGCGATGATTAAAATGAAAGCGCAGAAATGCCCCATTTGCGGCGCTGGTTCGCTGAAAAAGACCATTAAAACACAAGTATTCAATTATAAGGGCGAAACAAAAGAAATCCCCGATTACATCACCTACGAATGCCCAGAATGCGGTGAAGCCATTGTAGATAATGAAACATTGAAAGCATCCGGGAAAATCTTAAAGGATTTTCAACGCGAGGTGGATGGTCTTCTCACCGGCGCGCAAATAAAAGCAATCCGATTGAAACTGGGCCTTAAACAGGAGCAATTGGCTAACATTATCGGTGGTGGTGCGAAAAGTGTAGCCCGGTATGAAGCCGGCCAGATCTCGCAGAGTAAAGGGATGGACAATCTGCTGCGCATTCTGGATGCCTATCCACAGACCTTGAACGTTATTAGGACCAATGACGTCCATTGCATCGCAAAATCAAAAATAACCTATATTAAGGATTTGCAGGAAAAGGTCGGTTATCAGGTCAAAGAAGCACGATATACGTCCGATGAAGAGGAAATGGCTAATGGAGCTTAAATTCAGAATAGAAACCATCAGGCTTATTGAAGCGCACTTTGCTCTCAACCGGCAATATAAATGGGTGAAGGACGAAGTCATCGAATTTCAGCAGAGCATTGAGATCGAACATAAGTCGATTGACAATATTCTCGGTGTTGTCGTGCGATTCTATTCGGATTCAGAAAAGCAGCCTTTTCGGTTTTCCGTGGCGTGGGAAGGGGCATTTGTCTTTGAAAAATTGCCGCCAAAAGAGTCGCTGGAGCGAATTGCACATATCAATTGTGCATCCATTATTTTCCCTTATGTGCGTGAGTCCATAGCTGACCTAACACGTAGGGCAAGTATAGCACCACTGAATCTGCCGCCTTTTAATTTTGTTGCACTATATGAAGAAAAACAAAAAGCAGTACCTCTGGCGGCACCTAAAAAGCCCGTTAAAAAAAGCAAGATAAAAAAATGACCTATAAGAAAAAACTTATTGAAGTAGCCCTTCCGCTGGAGGCGATTAATAAAGCGTCGGCAAGGGAGAAATCCATTCGGCACGGCCATCCTTCAACATTGCATTTGTGGTGGGCCAGACGGCCGCTGGCGGCGGCGCGGGCCGTGATCTTTGCCCAAATGGTGGATGACCCTTCGTCTCATCCGGATCTTTTCCCTACTGAAAAAGCGCAGGATAAAGAACGAAAGCGCCTGTTTAAAATTATCGAAGAACTTGTCAAGTGGGAAAACACCACAAATGAAACAGTTTTGCAGCAGGCCCGGGATGAAATCTGGGCAAGCTGGCGGC
>DIEQ01000127.1 GCA_002418705.1 Mageeibacillus sp. UBA5770
AGAAATTGCTGAGTCCCTTTATTTTACCAAAATTCATCAGGCGCTTGCTTTTGGGTGTGTTTCCATATGCCATCCATTGCCCGCGGTAAGCACCGCAATAGCGTTCATAGGTAAGCGGTGTTACAACATCGAGCGGAATCATGTGTCCCTTCCATGCAGGGAAACGAATTTCAAGGACGCGGATTATATCATGGATCAGACGGTCTTTCTCGGCAATATATGTCTGGCTCTTTATGTGTACGGCGTCCGCATCTGATGTCTCATCTGAGATGAGCGCCTTCCACCAGTCGTATTTCCCGGACAGGAACACGCCGATGACGGAGTGACCCTCCGGTGCGAATGATGGTTCATAGCAGAAATGCTTTAGGCTCATTCTGCTGCAGGGATTTCCTTCCAATGTAAAAGGCTCGGTTTGAATCAGAAGATCCGGATCCATGTTGCTCAGATCCATATCTATACCCAGCGTGACATAGATTCCTGTCGGTGCCGGATATGTTAACGGGTCAGCATCCCTCATGGCATATTCCTGTAACGGGTATTTCCCATGCAGGAACTTTGCGAGTGTGACATGTATATCGGTGGCAGAGAGGATATGGTCGGCGCGGACAATGGCCACAGCGCCGGGCTTACCTGCCAGGCGGACGCCTGCTGCGCATTGATTTTCGATGACAATATCTTCGACAGGCGTCGCCAGGTGGAGAACTCCGCCTAAAGAGCAGAAGGTATCCNNCATCCGCTGTGCCATCGCGCGGGAGCCGCCTGCCGGTCTTCCGCCGTTGCCGGTCACAACCGTAGCGAGCGTATATGGCAGGATATTGGCACACTGTTCCGACGGCAGTACAGACACAAGCGCGGTACGGATGGCATCGCTTTTGAAGCGCTTAACATAGTCGCCCAGTGACATATTCATTGATTTCATGATCTTCTGCTGGCTTCCCATCGACCGCATCATTTTAATCATTTCGATCGGGCCCATAAGCTCTGGCGCATGCATCGGAATGGCGGCGTGAAAGCATGCCTGTGTCGCCGCAAAAAGCTCCTCGAGAGGTTCTTTATCCTCAGGGGAGATCTCCAAAAGATGTGATTTAAGTTTTTCGAAATCTTTATACAGGTGTACGGTCCGGTCTCCCGTATCAAGTACAACAAAACTTTCCGACTGGTATATTTTCACATTATCTGACAGGGCTCCGGTTTGACGCCACACTTTATTGAGCGGGTCATTTGGATTCGTCCCTGTCAGCCAGTGGATGCATCCGTCGATATGGTAGCCCTTTCGGTCCCAGCCCATGCATTCACCGCCGGGAACTGCATTTTTCTCATATATTTCCGTTGCATATCCCGCCTTCTGCGCATAAACACCTGCCGAAAGTCCGGAAATCCCTGCCCCGATTATAATCAGTTTCTTTTTGGCTGATTCAGAAGTTACTATCTTTACCATGAATTTGCCCTCCGCAAAATGAACGGAACCTGTTTTCGTGGTTGAATTGCGCATTTCACTGATCGTTCGTTCAATGAAATTATCGCAGAGTCATATGTTCCTGTCAATAACAATTTGTATTTTTTAAGAATAAGAAAAAGGCCTCCCGGATACAGCGTGCTGCCTCCGAAAAGCCGTCTTCCTTTATATTCAGGGGGGCGTAAATGATTCGTTATTATCCCATCGTTGTTTCAATAGAAACAGAAGGATCGGTTGATACATACTCCTCGCCGCCGATTTTGACATGGACCTTGTCGGTGTCCTCATCCACAGTTATGTTTATCCCCGGCAAAAAAACTTCAACCTCTTCACCGTCGACAAACACATGAAGGAATGGAAGATCAACCTCTACGGTTTCATCGGATGCATACATATCAGCTTCTGAGTCATCGCGATAGTCATACGTATCACAGCCCCAGAACGAGTCTTCATCCCACACAAATTCATGGCCGTTTACCGTCGTCTGAGCCAAATTAATTCCCAGGTCAGCAACCATCACAGCGGCAGCTGAGATACATATTATCGCACCGATTGTGCACAGTACACCTGTTATGATGAGCACAATACTTGATTTTTTCATAACTTTTGTCTCCTTCTTTGTGTATTAGAATCCTTCGTTGTAGATCTTCTTATTCCAGTTGACGTATGCTTTGGTGCCGATGATGGACCATTTTGTCACAAAGTAGTTCAGGATACCGGAGGCTGCGGCCAGCAGTACACCTGCCAATCCGGAGAGTACAAGGATCGGGATCCACTCGCCGGTCACTGCAGCAATAGAAATAAAGGCTCCTATACCGCCGATCAGGAGGGAGATCGAAACACACCAGAAAGAAAGCAGTGTGCTGTATATGGTTATGGCAATCCACCAGGCCACAAGCAGATTGAACAGGATCACGAAAAGTCTCGGGCCGGTAAGGTCTTTTACCTGAGCCGGTGCCGGTGAAGACGGCGTGGCTGAGGCATTGCCGGGATTACCCTGTGCGCCTGAAGCTGCCGGCATAACCGCCGGGCGGTTCACAGCTGCGGCAGCCGCGGCTGCTGCGGCTGCTGTGTGGGCAGCCGATTCTTTCATTGTGTGTCCGATGTCTTCAAGATCTTCGTCAAAATAGGTGCCGGCGACAGACAGCGGATCTCCGAGCTCGGCGGATATTTCGTGCTCCGTTTTTCCCTGCGAGAGCCCTATCGAAAAATGTTCTTCAAAGTCTCTGGCTATGTCCGATATGTCCGTTTCGGGTAAGGTGTGCAGTGCACGCCTGAGCGTTGCAAGATACTCTTCTCTGGTCATTGTACATCCCCCCCTACAATTTTATTAACACTTCTCGAAAAAGTCAGCCACTCCTGCTGCAGGCTGACAAGTGTTTTTTTGCCAAGTCCCGTCAGTGTGTAATACTTTCTGGGCGGGCCGCTCTGCGATTCCTGCAGATACGTTGTGACCATCCCGTCCGTCGCGAGCTTCCTCAGAATCGGGTACACTGTCCCATCCGATATCTGTATGATCTCTGAAAGCGTGTTGGCCAGTTCATATCCATATTGGTCGCTCTCTTTGAGCATGGAAAGGACACACAGGTCAAGTACGCCCTTCTTGAATTGTACATTCATAGCAATTCCTCCTTTTTGGTATTGTCTATTCTATAGTAGTGATCTTATGCCAGTACCGTCTTTAAGTCAATAGCCAATTTACAGTATTTTGAAATATTTTTAAATACAGGCAAAAAAGTTGACTTTTTCTGCTTTCTTGTTATATTATCCATATAACAGATAGAACATTTTTTGACGCTGATCAGGAGGATCATATGGTAAGTATTTTCACGATACTCGCTCTTTGTTTTTCGCTTCTTGCCTGCTTTGCATTTCCGATTATTCTATGTATCGTATTCATGAGAAAGACCCGGCCCGGTGCCCTGCCATTGATTATGGGCATTATTGTCTTTATCGTATTTGCGCTGATCTTAGAACAGATAATGCATTGGGCATTTCTCATTGCCATACCGCAGACCAAATCCATTCTTGGCAGCAATATCTGGCTGTATGCAACATACGGCGGACTGGCAGCCGGTATTTTTGAAGAAGTCGGCCGCTTCTTTGCTTTCAAATTTTTCCTGAAAAAGAAAACAATGTGGAAGCACGGCGTGACATATGGAATCGGGCACGGCGGCATTGAAGCCCTTCTCATTGTTTTCCCAGTCATTCTGAACAGCTTGATTTACGCCGTCCTCATCAACTCAGGATCTTTCGACGCCATGCTCAGTCCGCTCCCCCAGGCTACAGTCGATGTTCTTTTAAAGACCAAAGACGCCCTGCTGAGTGAGCCTTCCTGGTACTTTGCCCTTGGCGGATTAGAACGCATTTTTACCATTACGATTCAGATTGCCCTGTCACTTCTTGTACTCTATGCGGTTTCAAAGAAAAAGTACGCTTTTTTCTTCCTGGCGATTCTTCTGCATGCTGCTCTTGATTTCCCTGCAGCACTCGCACAGGGAGGCATCCTTCCGATATATGCTGTTGAAGGAATCGTAGCAGTCTGCGCCGCCGTCTCCCTTATCTTTATCCTGAAGTCCAAAAACCTCTTTGCAGCGATTCCGGAAGTCAATGTTCCCAGAGAACCGGAGAAGTTGGAACAGCAGGAGCAGGAGTAGCTGCAGTTATAAATTTTCGCATAAAGATAAGGCACTGCGGATTTTCATTCACAGTGCCTTTTTTAATCCATATTTTTAATCTTTTTATGTGGGCCTATAACTCAGACTTTGATAACAAGCTCACGTCCTGTCGGTTCATATGCCCTGTATGCGACACCTGCTGCATCCATCATGCGGCGGGCAGCAACAAATAAATCGTCTCCCGCATATTTGTCAGACAGGTAAATAACCTCTTTAATTCCTTTTTGAATCATCGCTTTGGTACATTCGGCACATGGGAAAAGGGTCGTGTATACGATGCTTCCGCGCAGATCGCTGTGACCGCTGTTCAGGATGGCATTCATTTCCGCATGGCAGACATACAGATACTTGGTATCGAGAGGGCTGCCTTCCCGCTCCCACGGAAACTCATCATCCGAACAGCCGCTGGGCATCCCGTTATAGCCTACGGTTAAAATGCGTTTTTCAGGGCTTACGATGCAGGCACCGACCTGTGTTCCGGGATCTTTGCTCCTGTGCGCAGACATCAGGGCTATACCCATAAAATATTCATCCCAGCTGACATAATCTGTTCTCTTCATATGGCATGCCTCCGTGTGCTTTTTATAACAGTATACTTGATTTGCATTATCCCGGACTATATGCCGGTGAGAAATCCGTATTATTTCTGATTACTCTGATCACGCCAGAAAGAATTCCGGATTCATTTTCTCAAGGCGCATCCTGTACTGTCTTTTCAGGAAGGTCTCATCCTTTTTGCTGAACAGCTCGTTCGCAGCTAAGTCCGCATATTTTATCAGCATCTGTTCGTGCGCACAGGTAAAGGGTGAGACCTGGCTGATCATGCCCGTCTGCTGCTTATTCATACAGCAGCAATTGAATTTGCATCGGTTTTTGAGTGCGCATGAAGAACAGCTCGCTGGTTCGTTTTTTCCTTCTGCTATGACACGGGAAAGATGATTGGAAAGGACTCCGCTGTATACATCGCCCATGCGGTACTGCGGTTCCCCGACAATTTGAACTGGAATTTGTGGCCGGTGTCCGTGTTAATCCGGCTGCAGTAATCAACCGTTTTCTCGATCAATTCCCGCATCAGAAGCGGTTCGCCGCCGAAAAAACATATGCCTGTATGCGCCGCGTCACCTTTGGCAAGGACCCCCTCGCCGCCGTTCACGGATAGGTCAATCGCTTTTCGAGCTGTCTCTTCTGTCATAAACGCAGGACTGCGCGTCTGGAAGCAATATTTGCAGGCCAGGTTGCAGGCATCCGTCATATGAAATGTCATATTCATATCATTTTGTCTCCGGCCAATGCCGTGTTCTGTGATACAGGTAAAATTCAGCAGTTCATTACCGGAGTATTTGACTCTTTATCAGGCATTCTGCGAATTCGTATGGAAAAGTTCATAAATGCGAAAAAACACCTATGGAAAAGTTTGAAAAAATCATCAAAAAGGCATATACTGTGTTTGTGCAACAAAAGAGGGTGTAGTATATGCGCAGAATAATTTTTGAAGATTTGCTGAAATGGAAAGAAAGTAAACGACGCAAGCCGTTGTTGATAAATGGCGCGCGTCAGGTTGGAAAGACGTATGCCGTAATGGAATTCGGACGCAATCATTATGAAAACGTGGTGTGCCTGAATTTTGAAAGCGCACCTCGGCTGGCAGAACTGTTTGATGACAGTATCAGTCCATCGGATCTGATAAAAAAAATCGAGGTCTTCTTTTCTGTCGCGGTCAAACCGGATACGACGCTGCTCTTTTTTGATGAGGTTCAGCTATGTAACAGAGCCCTGACTTCGTTGAAATATTTCAATGAAGAGGCCAACCAGTATCATATTATTGCAGCAGGAAGTCTGTTGGGAATTGCTCTCAACAGGAAGGATTTTTCATTTCCGGTTGGAAAAGTAAATATGCTGAACGTCTATCCGATGAATTTTGAAGAATTCCTTTGGGCGAACGGCAAAGAACAGATGATTCCGCTCATTGAAGAAAGCTTTTCCGGAAACACAAAGATGCAGAATGTTTTCCACGATACCTTAATGGAGTTGTATCGGACCTATCTGGGGATCGGAGGAATGCCGGAAGTCGTTGGCGAGTATATTGCAGCAGGTTCCTTTCTGCAATCCGAAAATACGATATCCGAAATATACAACAGCTATATTACGGATATTACCAAACACGCAGATCATAAGCAGGTCATGAAGATCATTGGGTGTTTTGATTCTGTAGGAAATCAATTAGCAAAGCCAAATCAAAAATTCAAGTATAGTCTTGTGAAGCCAAAAGCGACTTCGTCCTATTTTGAAGATGCCATCGACTGGCTGAAATATGCACGGATGGTGCTTCCGTGTTATCGTCTTGAACATGTAGAGCAGCCTCTTGTCATGAGCAGAAACAATGATTTTTTCAAGCTCTATTTATGCGATGTGGGCATACTTCGAAGTATGATGAAGGTATCCATTAAGGACGTCGTTCTTGGAGATTTTGACAGTATTTTTTCCGGGATTCTGGCCGAAAATTATGTCGCCTGTGAATTCTTTTCACAGGATCAGGAACTATTCTATTGGAGCAGCGGAAATACTGCAGAGGTAGATTATGTGATCAGGATACATGGGGCTTATATTCCGGTTGAAGTAAAAGCGAACAGGCACAACCGTTCAAAAAGCTTGAACGAATATATAGGCAAATATCATCCCGAATATGCCATTCGGATTTCCGGAAAGAACTTCGGTTTTGAAAACGGAATCAAAAGTATCCCTTTATATGCAGCATTTTGTCTGGCCAGATCCTTATCAGAAGATTAAAATGAAAAACAAACATGAATAACGGAGGGCTCATCTAATGGAGACATATCCAACTTATATAACAAGGTACAGACACACAGCCGGGTTATTGGGAATTTTCGGCGGAATGTTCGGCTTGCATAATTTTTATCTCGGAAACAGGGACAGGGCCATGACACAGGTCCTGATTACGTTTTTAGGCAGCTTATGTTTTGGAATTGGACCTGTCGTTACTTTTATCTGGGGATTAATTGAAGGCGTTCAAATTCTCGCCGGTACAACAACGACAGACGGACAGGGCAACCAGATTCAGAATCCGGATTACGCAGCTCAGAAAAGTAAATCAAAGAGTCTCGCCGGTATTCTCGGAATGTACCTGGGCGTTTTTGGTGTTCATAACTTCTATCTGGGAAATACGGGCAAAGCGGTTGCCCAGCTGCTTCTAGGAACTGTCGGATGTATAGTCGGTATCGGCCCGATTATATCTCAGATCTGGGGCGTCATTGAGGGCGTCCAAATACTTTCCGGAACCATTACCGTGGACGGACTCGGTAATCCAATCACGGATCCCGCTAATGATGGAACAAAAAGCAAGTCCAAAACGGCAGCAGGCATTCTCGGAATCATTTTCGGTACTTTTGGCATTCATAACTTCTACTTGGGAAACACAAGCAAGGCAGTTGCTCAATTACTCTTGGGTACTGTTGGCAGCTGTCTTCTTGTCGGCCCGATCATTTCTTATATTTGGGGACTCATCGAAGGAATTCAAATCATTTCAGGGGAAATTGCTGTGGACGCAGACAATCATTCTCTGATAGCAGATTAACCCATGTCACTTCGAAATGTGTAAAATACATGTATAGAGATTAGAAAAGGCAAAGGAAAAAACAACGAGGGAAAACACCATGGACGCACAGCTTATCAGGACTGAACGCACAGAAACGGATAACATCGGAACAATTTCACTTCCCGCAGACTGCCTGTATGGCATACAGACGGCGCGGGCCATTGTGAATTTCCCGGTAAGTCACCGTCCGGTTCGCCGCGAATTCATTCACGCCATGGTGCAGATTAAGAAGGCGGCCGCGCAGGCACATCAGGACCTCTCCCTCCTCCCTCCGGAAAAAGCTTCTTCCATCATTGACGCCTGTAATGTTCTTCTTAACTCCATTCTTGCTGAAAAGGACAATCCCAACGCCATTTTCGAAAAACAACCGGACACTGTGCCTGCTCTGCCCGTTATGCCCGCTGAATACGGCGGTCTTACGTATTCGGAAATTTTCCCGACTGATGCCCTGCAGGGCGGTGCCGGCACCTCGACGCATATGAATGTGAACGAGGTACTCGCAAACATCGGACTTCTGTTAATGGGCCGCAGCTGCGGTGAATATGAATACCTTCACCCGCTTGATGATGTAAATCTCTCCCAGTCAACCAACGATGTGTATCCAACGAGCCTTCGCATCGCTTCCATATACCTGGTCCGCCAGCTGAGCGATTCACTGTCCAAGCTTCAGGAAGCCCTGCAGCAGAAAGAGAAGTCCTTTTCAGATATTATTAAGCTCGGACGTACGCAGCTGATGGATGCCCTCCCCATTACTCTCGGTGAAGAATTCGGAGCTTTCGCACAGGCGATTGCACGCGACCGCTGGCGCATTTACAAAGTGGAAGAGCGCCTCCGGCAGACGAATCTCGGCGGCACAGCTGTCGGAACCGGAACGAACGCGACCCGTAAATACGCCTACCTCGTCACGGATAAGCTGCAGGCTATCACAGGTCTCGGACTCGCCCGTGCTGAATACCCGATGGACCTTACCCAGAACTGTGATGTTTTTGTCGAAGTGTCCGGCCTTCTTAAGTCCTGTGCCGTTAATCTCATGAAAATAAGCAGCGATCTTCGCCTTATGAACTCCGGTCCGCGCGGCGGCCTCGGAGAAATACATCTTGAGGACCGTCAGGCCGGCTCAACGATCATGGCCGGCAAAGTCAACCCCGTTATCGCCGAAATGGCCGGCCAGACAGCCATGCAGGTTATCGCCAACGACACAGCCATTACTCTTGCAGCGATGAGCGGGCAATTCGAACTCAATGCTTTCCTGCCTATTGTGGCCGACAAGCTGCTTGAATCCCTGTATATCTTAGATAACGCTGTCCGGCTTTTCCGGGTATATGCCGTGGAAACTCTTGTGCCTGATGTGCAGAAATGTTCCGAGCACGTCATGCTGTCGACCGTTCTTTCCACCGTGCTCATCCCGGACATCGGTTATGAAAAAGCAGCACGGATCAGCAAAGATGCCATTACGAGCGGACGAACGCTCTTCGATGTAGCCAAAGAACAATCCGGCCTTTCTGAAGCCCGGCTGCACGAGCTTTTAGACCTTCACAGCGGGCGTACCTACATGACAGAAAATACACACAAGGAGAATCCAGCAACATGAGTTTACAAGACACTCCACGCGGGGAACGCGTACACATCGCCCTTTTCGGACGCCGCAATGCCGGCAAATCAAGCCTGATCAATGCTCTGACAGGGCAGCAGATCTCCATCGTATCCGACGTCGCCGGCACCACAACCGACCCGGTATTCAAGGCAATGGAATTACTGCCGATCGGGCCGGTCGTTATGATCG
>DIEQ01000141.1 GCA_002418705.1 Mageeibacillus sp. UBA5770
ATACAGAGAATCAGAATTTGCAGGGTCATCGAGCGCTGCGTTAATTCCTGACGAAATGATAATTTCGCCGGGCTCAGGCCTTGCATAGTCGATTAGCCCAACATTATACATACCCGGATCGACAATCGGTCTTGCAGACTGGGATGTCTGTGCGGCGGCCGTTGTTGCGGAAGCGCAATGATATTGATCTGCGGCCACTGTCGCAGCACACGCGGAAGTCATTACGGCAGTACCGGCAGCAGTTTCTCCAGTCCGCTGTAATCCTTGAATAAAGGGAAAGGATATTATTAATGCTGCAATGCAGGCAGCAGCGAGAAGTCCGCCTAAGGTATATTTTTTAATCTTCAGCACAGCAGCTTTTCGCTTAGACACCTGCAACATAAGCGCAATTGTATTTTTGTCAAATTCCGGATCGAATCTGACTTCATCAATGGCCATCTTATATGGATTGTCATTCATAAAAAATCATCTCCAATCATCGTTTTCAGAAGCATCCGGCCACGGGATAACCATGTGCCTACCGTTGCCGGCTTGTTGCCTGTAATGACGGCTATCTCCTCTATCGAATACCCTTCATAATAGAAGAGATGAATGGGTATCCGATATTTCTCATCCAGATTCAAAACATAGATCAGCAAAGCGGATTTTTCTGAGGGCATAAACCCAAGATTATCCGGCAGTGATGTAGTGCGTTTTTTCCAGCCCGACTTCAGGTAATCCTTGCATTTATTGCTCGTCACGCTCATAATCCATGCTTTTCGCTTTAATTCATGATCAAAATGCGGTGCTTTCTGTATGTAGGTAATAAACACATCCTGAGCAATATCCTCAGCATCTGAGTGATTTTTGACATATGAATAGGCAAATCGGAGTACACTTGCGCTGTATGTCTGAACAATCAGGCTGACGGCTTCATCTGACTCAGAAGACAAACCCATGTGCATCATCACCTCCTTACATATATAACGATTGTAGAAACAGGTATTTTTCATGTCAGGCAAATTTTTGCGGCGAAAATAAATATAATAATAATTTATAATATACCACTACAATAATATTATTTGATTTAAATAAGAAGAGACTGCTGCACGCAGTGATATAAATCACATAAATGCAGCAGTCTCTTTGGGATCAATTCAGTTTTTTAGTTATACAGGCTGGAGGGATTCCTCCAGCTGCTCTGTGGCTTCCAATTTTGCGTTATTGATTTCACTGAGTGATGCCGGTTTGAAGGCCGGGGCCCTTTTAATTACTTTAACCCAAAACAATGCATATGTGATCATGACTGCCATAAGTGCGAAGAAGATCTTGTAAATGGTTATCCTTGCTTCACCTTCCGCAATATTCCATATCATGAATATATTACCGGCTATGCATATAACCTGAGGGATGCCAAAGAAAGTGAGTTTCTTATTTCTACCCTCGGCATCCGGATATCTCTTCCTCAAAACCAGGACTGTTATATTTACCAGAATGTAGGACGTCAGCCAGAAGCAGGATGCAGCAAGCAGCAGGGTTATTAATCCGGAATTATTTGTAAACCCCGTGATAAGCAGTGCTGAGATACTGACAAACATCAAGGCCAGTCCGGCGACCGGAGTACCGTTTTTGTTTTTCTTTTTAAAGACAGCAGGCATCATCTCAGCATCAGCCATTCCACTTAAGATTCTTGTCACGCTGCCAAGAACTGTATTGATTGTACTGACTCCGGCAAGAATTGTTACAATTCCCATCCAGTAGCTGCCGGCCTGTCCGAGCAAATTTCCTGCGAAAAGCATATGCGGGACATCGCTGGCGATCAGCTCTTCCATAGTGACATAATTTGTCATTCCGTAACCTAGTACGCTCTGTACGACAAAAAGGATAAGGATTCCGAATATCATCGCGAGAGGTACATCTCTTTTGGGGTTTTTCAAGTCTTTTGAAATCGGTATGACGAATTCGATGCCGATAAACAGCCAGAAGGCCAGTGCCGCCAGGGAGACGATTCCCGAAACACCTGTAACCGGGGCACTCTGTACCGACGCATCGACAAGTACTCCCGTACCCAGTTTGAATGCGCTTATGATGCCCATTGCGACCAGTGAACCCAATAAGAGAACAACAGTCAGGTTCTGAATTTTAGCAAAGATATCAATTCCAAGCAGGTTAACAATAAGAAGTGCTGCGAGAATTATCAGGCTGATAACCAGAGCAGGAACCTGTTTGAAAAATGTCTGGTTCAATACAATACCGCACATCGCCATTTCAACAGAGCCGGCCAGAAGGTTGGTAATAAAGTAGGCTGACAGATTGGACACGATCGAAGGTACGGGACCGAGGCCGGCCAGCGTGTACTGTCCGAGTCCGCCCTCTACCCCGGGCATCATGCCGTGAAGTTCACCGAAAGAAAAAGCCAGAAAAATGTTCAGGATAACTACGATAAACATGGAAATGATGAATCCGTATCCCGCCAGACCCATTCCTTTTCCTAGTGACAACAGACAGCTGGTCGCCACAATTAGCCCGATGCATACTGATATTGCACTGCCAAGACCTAGTTTTTTCGTTTTCATGTTGTTCCCCCTCTGTTTTTTATTCGTTTCCAGCAACAAAAACGACGTCCTGAAGTTCAAGACGCCGTTGTCATATACCTGATGAGAATCTGTTTGATAGGATCAGTTTAGTTCAAGATAATGTCCCTGCATTGTAAAAATCGGAACTGATCAGATCTTTGCCTGAAATCGGTTATATCGGAAAGCACTCATATCCAGCACAGTATCTTCTCCTGCCGCCATTTGAGACAAAACTGTGCCCACGGCAGGAGAAATTCCGAATCCGTGTCCGGAAAAGGCACATGCCAGGATAAGTCCCGGAACTTCTTCGACATGACTGATTACCGGAACGTGATCCACACATACATCTATCCAGCCCGCCCATGTCCTGATTATTTTTGCATCTTCCAGGCAGGGGAAATATTTCATGATGCCCCGGCAGATGCACGACGCCGTAAGACTGCTTGTTGTGGGTGATCCGTTGTCCTTATTCACATCTTCAAACCCCGAAGAACCTCCGAAAACAAATGAACCGTGTTTGCTCTGATGTCCGTAAAAATCTGCAGCCGCGGTGCCAAGCATCTGATAGAACATGGGGGGCTGTGCTTCCGTTACGAGTACTTCAAGTTCTGCCTGTGTCATCGGCAGGTCAATGCCAACGGTTGCAGCGATTTTCCTGCTCCCGTATCCTGCAGCAAGAATGATGGTATCACCTTCATATACATTTTGTGATGTGATGACCTGTCTTGCCACCCCTCGTATTTTACGGATTTCAAGAACCTCTTCGCCGGTAATAAACTGTACACAGGATCGCCTGGCTTTCCGGTAATAGGCCAGTGTGGCCAGCATCGGATTCGCATGTCCGTCGGTCGGGCACCAGCTCGCACCGGTCACTTCATCTGAAAGATAGGGACAGATCGATTTTGCTTCCTCACCGCTGATCATTTTTACGTCAAGTCCGAGGGATGAAGCGCTGTTTGTGAGGCCTTCCAGGATTTTCATGTGCTCTGCTGTTTTGCCGAGCCGCAGATTCCCGTCCTGATAGTATTCAACATCCATTTCAAGTTCTTCTGACAGTGTCGGCCACAAGTTTTGTACGCCATACATCGCAAGCGGCAGTTCCCTTTTGTCACGGCCGGACTGCCTTACGCCGCCTCCGTTCCTGCTTGAGCCGCCGTTCCCGATATCGCCGCTATTTTCAAGCACAATGACCGAAAAGCCCTTTTGCGCCAGATAATATGCTGTCGAGTTTCCGATTATACCGGCACCGATGATGATTACGTCTGCATGGTTCATCTTATTCCAACTCCTTCGCTTCGTTCCCGAGGACCTTCATCTCAACAGGCCTCATTGGAGCTCTTGATACGGATGGCTCCAGCTGATACAAAGATATACCGAGTTCTGTGGCTACGATACCCTTTACCAGGCGTCCGCAGGTTTGTCCCTGGCAAAGGCCCATGCCGGTCCGAAGATATCTTCTGATTTCGGTGATCGTGTACATGCCCTCATGAACGGCCTTCCTGATTTCCCCTTTTGTTATTTCCTCACAGCGGCAAATAACAATACCGTCGTCAGGCTGCGGAACAAATCCGCCGATTTGGGTGGAGCGGTCTGTTATTTTACTCATCTTCAAATCTCCTCCCGGCGAAAGAACCGGGCACTCAATGCCAATTCTGCAGGAACGATCATGGTCAGTAAGTTTGTATGGTCAAAGAACTTTGCTGTCCTGACTTCGACGATTTCTCCCTCACAGATTTCCTGTCCTCTTCTGTCTAGCGCCTTTCCCCGATCTCCTTTTTGAGGGAGCGGAAGAAATTCATACGGCAGTGTTATGGATGCATATCCCTGAGAGTAATTTTCATTCACAAGGAAAATCGCCTGACCGGAACAGGCCGCAACACACATGCCGCAGCCGCTGCATTCGCTTGCAGAATCATATACTGGCAGGGACGTGATTTTCTCGCCGATTTTTATGCATTTTTTTGAACAGGCATCCTGGCATGGATTACATGGAATGTTCTGCGTGCATTCGATAACCGGATGCAGCCCCCGGCATGAAATCACACCGGGAAATCGGCTGATTTCCGTTTCTTCGATATATCCTTTCTTCAAAAGACTTACGGAGATATCGATGCCTTCATCCGTTTTTTCAATTGTCTTTCCTCTGTTATCAGGCGAGAACATACCTTCACGAAGGCTCTGCAGCGCTTTTTCCATAGAGCTTACCCGTGCAAGGGCTTCATCGGCTTCAAGGAATCCTAAGTATTCGGATGCGGCGATACCTGACATGCGGCCTTCAATCATGGCTGAACTTGCCTCTTCAATGCCTGACACATCACCTGCAACAAAGATGCCGGGTATTGATGTGTCTCCTTTTTCGCCGCACACCGCAACATAACCGCCCGGTGTATCTTTCATCGTACAGCCGGCCATTTTTAACAGCTGGGACATGGGTGATAAACCGACTGCAAGACAGATGGTGTCCACATCAAAATGCTTCTCGGTACCAGAAATAATATTCCATGAGCCGTCTACCTGTCCTATGGTTACACCGGTGACGGATTCTTCGCCCTCCGCCCGGATTATTGTATGTGAAAGATAGAAAGGGACACCGCATCTGGCTAGTTTCGCCGCATGTACACCATAACCGCCAATCCTCGGAGCAGCATCAGCCACAGCAGCCACTTCACACCCTGCCTGCATCAGCTGATAACTGACAACCAGGCCGACATTCCCCGAACCGAGCATCAGTACTTTTCGGCCGGGTCTGACATGATGCAGGTTCATCATTGTCTGAGCTGCTCCGGCACCGATCACTCCGGGTAAAGTCCAGCCCTCGAATGTAATCATATTTTCTGATGCGCCTGTCGCAACAATAATGGCATCGGCTTTATAGTGACTCATCATCCCATCCATACTGACGGTAATTTCCCTGTCCATATACAAACCTATGACAACAGCGTTCAATACGACTTCAACACCGTTTTCATTTGCCTCCCGCAATAAATCTTCGCCGATTTTGAAACCGCGGATTTTTGCTTTGTGTTCCTTTGATCCGAAGAACTTATGAATCTGCTTGAAGAGCTGTCCGCCCGGCTTTGCGTTCTCGTCAAAAACGACAACGCTCATACTGTTTTTTGCAGCTTCTATAGCAGCAGACAAGCCTGCAGGACCGGCACCGATAACAATGAGATCGTATCTTTTCATAGATTTATTCCCCCTGTATCGGTTTTTGAGCTGATACACCGTATTGCGTCTGAATATTCATCCCTGCCTGAAGCGGAGTAACACAGGTCCTGACGTTAGGCTTACCGTTAATGACCATGACACAATCGGTACATCTGCCGATGGCGCAGAAGATACCCCGCGGTTTGTGCTTTTTGCCTGTAAAACGGTGAATATTGACACCGGCTGATTTAAGGGCGGCCGCTACCGGTTCCCCTTCCAATCCGGCAAGGATGCGCCCGTCATATGTAAATGTTACGGTCGTCTTAGCTTCCGGTTTTCCAAGTATCGGGTGATCCTCAATTCTCATGATGTTCAGCTCCTGTCATCAAATCATTAAGCCAGATAGGGTTCGTGCCACAAATTCAGTTTTGTACCGATCCCGTTGGCGAGTGCATTCCGATATACGATTGTTCCCCATGCCACATCTTCAATCGGCATTCCGCCGACAGAATAGATAATAATTTCGTCGTCCTTGCGGTGTACCGGAATGTTTCCGATCAGCACTTCGCCCAAATCATCGATCTGTTCTTTCTTCATCCTGCCTTCTGTAATCAGGTCCATACAGTGGACAGCGGGAATCGGTATCGAATGATATGCCGGGAAGTCCATTTCTTCTGACCAGGCTTCATACAGCTGAATATTGTCCGTAACTGTCCTGGCGCGGTTGATTATAAAGTCATCATCAAATCTTGCCGATGCCGGACAGCAGATCAGTGCGCCGGGCTTAATCCATTTTTCATCAATATAGGGATATTTATTCGGGTCACCGGTCGGACTTGATGTTGCAATGCTGATAATATCCGCATCCTTTACTGCTTCTTCTTCACTGTCCACAACTCGTATATCTGTAATCTCCGGGTATTTTTCGTGCAGATATGCGATGAATTTGTTGACCGATTTTAAGCTTCTTCCCTTAACCTTGACCGTTTTGATGCCGGACCGTACCGCTATTGCAGCATCAAATGCTGTCTTATTCATGACACCGGGACCAATGATGCCAACAACTTCAGCATCTTCCCTCGCAAAATACTTCATTCCGACACCCGGTACTGCCCCGGTCCTGTAAGCGCTCAGAATGTTCGCAGACATATATGCCAGCGGCGCGCCTGTGTCTTTGTCATTGAGTGTAAGCATGAGAATTGATCTGGGAAGTCCCTTTTTCTTGTTTTCCGTATTCGAGCCGTACCATTTCATTCCCGCCATGTCGAATTTTCCGCCAAGATATGCCGGCATCGCCATAAATCTTCGGTCCGGACCGTCTGTCGGCATATTGGGGAACGGCGATTCGGCCGGGAAGGTCATCATGACTCCGTGGGAATTTCCGTTCGCACCGCCCATGCGGTAGTCACCGATTTTCATCAGCCTGAACATCTCCTCCATGGCGTCGACGCAGCCTGCCATATCTGTAACACCGGCCTTCATCATGTCTTCTTCGTTCAGATAAATAAAGTCAACTTTTGGATACTCCATACTTTTCCCTCCATGAAAAAAGACCTGTGAAACGAATCTCACAAGACTTCTTTGTCTCATTTGTTTTTTTGTAACAGCTTGAACTTTTATCCATTGTATAAAGTCCATCCGTTTTGTTATTGTAAAAAACGGAACCAGTGAAAAATATGTAGACGCAGCAGTTCGGGAATGATACTATGCAGATAAGACATGAGGGCGTGCAGGCCTCATGTCTTTTTTTATTTTCCGGAGAGGAGCTGATCAAATGACAAATACTGTGCAGGGATCCCCTCTATGCAAATTGAATCCGAAACAGCCTGAATTCGTACTCGCAACTTCAAGCTATGAAAAAAGAGTGCATATGGATCACAATCTCGCTCATTTTTATCAGTTCAATGCAGAATCCGGAAAAATGGCGGTTATCCCCGATGCGTGCATCGACATCCTGTTTTGGAAAAAGGACGGAAAAATCAAGACGATAATCGCCGGCAGCCGCCTTGAAAAAGGAGACGTGCAGACAGATCTTAACTGTGAGTACTTCGGTGTTCGATTTATGCCCGGAACAAATCCGGTGGGCAATGTCGCAACTTTGTGCGATCTTATGAATCATGAGGAAGATTTCGAGAATATGATTGTATCTCATTTAGATAGAGAACTTCTTTTAGAAGATATGTATAATGCAGTAACTTTTGACGACAGAATCAGGGCATTTATGAAATTCTATAAAAGGAGCCATGCTTTGTTGTCTGACGATAATAACATCCTCAAAAATTATCTGAAAGACCGGCTCTGCCATGCAGATGGAAATCTGAAGCTAACTGATCTGAGCGATTCGACCGGATACTCAGAGCGATACCTGAATAAGAAAATACATGAAGACTTTGGCCTGAATCCCAAAAGCCTGATTCGTATTATCCGGTTTCAGAAAGCGATCAGCACGCTTGTCGCTGCCATCCCGGATATAAATTGCGCAGATGCCGCTATCGAATCCGGTTATTATGACCAGTCACATCTCAATAAGGATTTCAAGATTTTCACCGGGCTGACTCCCGCAAACTATGTCGATCATCTGCTCTGCCATTCTTATGATAAAAAACTGCATATTATCAGTTAATCCATAAATTCGAACGGATCGACAGAGTCATCCGAATCCCAGATTATTTCGGCCGGTACAAAGTCGCGGATATACGAATAATCTTTCCGGTCATATACATATTCAGTCACATACGGGAGCGGCACAGGCGATAAGCCCTGTTCTGCTGCTGCTGCTTTTATATCCGGAAGCATATAACTTGTGTATAACCTCATTTCAACGGGGAATTCAGATTTACCGTAATATTTTTCGTCGAAATATTTACCATATCCGTCATACTGGTTCCTCGTATGATCGAGATAAACCCGTATCACGGTGAGGTCACCGGGCTTAAGCGCCGGTATGTACAGGCAATTTCCGCGATAGACGTCAAAACCGTTTCCGAAATTCAAATACAAGGTACCGGGAACGCTGTACTCCGTATCCGAGTAGTTTACAACCATGACATCAATGAATGCGGGTTCATACAGCATATCCGTACTTATCCGCAAAAAATCCACTTTGAAAGGGTTTTGCTTGCGAGCCAGCATCGCGTTTCTTATTTCTTCAGCAACCGTTTCCCTTACCTGTTGCCGTACCTCATCGGACAGCTCTTCAGCAGCAGCGCTGTCTGCCGGAATACCGGCCTCTTTGAGCACTTCAGCAACAGCGTACTCCATACAATAATCCATGCCCCCTGCAGCAAGTTCATCGATGTTGGGCAGGCTCGGCGGAATGCCGATATACACCAGCCCGTAATCAAGCGCATAAGAAACGGCCTTTCTCATATATCCCCTGGCATCTTCGCCAATAGGGAGATAGTTCACAACTACGTCAATAACAACTGCCTTGGCGTCTGCATAGGCCTCCTGAACGGATGAGTAAATCGCATTCAATAGTGAGAAGAATTCATCCCAGAAACCGGGCTCGGATTTGAGATAATGGAATGAAGATCCGGGAGGAAGCATTTTATCGAGCTGTGCCTGATACTGTTCTCGAGTCCAGCCATACGTCTCACAGTGAAAGGCATAGGGGAGCAGGAATTCCCCGGTTTTCGTATTTTTGATGGAGAAGTTCATCTCCTCAGCTTCGATGTGGCGCGTGACTTCAAAATATTCATCGTAATTCGGGTGCTGCCACTGAATAGGCACATATCGCAGAAATTGTGTAAAGGGTATGTTGGAATCAACTGTCACCTGTTTGACTTCATTTTTAGCGGCCGATGTTACCCGGAAAGCAATCGTCAGCGTTTCTGAAGGCATCGGACGCAGAACGGATGGATTTTCGTCGTCGGGGACGTAGAAAACCGCACGAACGTAGTAGTAGATACCGCCCATCGTGTCGAGTTCTTCCTTAGCGGGGACAAATTTTTTATATTCGATGCCATGGAACCAGGGCGTCATATAGTAGTAACCCGAAACAGAATCAAGTATATCAGGTGCACTGTCCATATCGCTGTATACCAGGCCCTGAGGCTTAATCAGAGACTCAGTATCATTCTTGGTAAACGGGACAGTAGATACCTGCAGCTCAACCTGTACGGCTTTCTGAATGATTGCCGATGCTGTCGGAGATTCGTCTTTTCCCTCGAAAAGGACCATATCGGGTGAAGAGGCAAGGTCCCGGTTGAGAACATCCGGCGCTACCCTCCTCCATTCCCACTTGTTGTAATAAGGCATATTTATCAACAACCCTATTTCAGAGGATTCATCGGCTGCT